>JAIOYD010000110.1 GCA_021741285.1 Rickettsiaceae bacterium
TATTTTTGTTGCCGATTGTTGGCTATTCCCTTCCTCTATGAATTTTATTACCCTCTTCCTTAAATCTATACTATATGCTTGCATTTTTTGCTTTATACTATCACATATTCTACGCTATCTCAAGTTGATTTACTATATCTTCTCGGGGTAGGTGATTTGGCAGCTTCTGACGTTTAGGAATTTGTCTTTCCTTAACTTCAGCAACATCGGTTGCAGCATCTACTACATCAGCTTTTGCAAACTCTTGTTCATTTTCTTCTATCAATAATTCAAGCTGTTCTATCTGTTTATCAAGCTTCTCAGAGGATTTACCAAACTTCTTGGCTTTCAATATCGCCAGCTGTTCTCTTAATGTTAAATTTTCTGACAGTAAAAACTTATTTTCTGTATTTAGTGCAGCTCAGAAGGTAAGTTTTCAAAATCTATTTGCATAGATCTCTTATACCATAAAACCCTTGATCTGCCAAGGTTTTATAGCAATAAATATATAAAAATATCTATTCTAGCCAGTATATTTAGGTGGATTTGACCATCTTGGATTTCGCCAATCAATTCCTTCTATCAACATCGATAATTGTGCCTTGGTAATTGCTGCTGTACTCTTAGCTTCAGATTGTGGCCAGGTAAATTTCCCGCTCTCTAAACACTTATAAAATAAGCAAAATCCCTGACCATCCCACCATAATATCTTTACTCTATACGCTTGCTTGCCACGAAACACAAACATCGATCCACTGGCAAATTGTTCAGATAATAAACTCTCTGCTAATATTGATAAGCCATTAATACCCTTGCGTATATCCACGCAACCGGTGCATAGATTCTTGGTATCATAACCTATATTTAGCATGTCTCCTCCAATATCTTAACTATCGATATTAGAGTGCTGCTTTTTATCTGACCTTGTATAGTAAGTGAGAAATTATCAAATTTCAAAGATGCTTCTTGCAGATTAGGTAACTGTTTAGCTTCATTAACTGTTAATTCTATAAATCTACCATTTGAATCAAAAGGTTCAGCTCTATGTTTCAATGCAGAAGGAGTTGAAGCCGCGTTATTATATTTAGTGCGCCAGCCATATATTGTATCTTTAGAAACTCCGTACTGCTTTGCTAAATTCGTTATTACACATCCGGCTTTCATTGATTCTGCAATTATTTGTGATTTTAACTCTGATTCTATCTTTCTCCTACTCATAGTGCCTGCTCCCTTTTTAACATTTTGAAAAAAAAGAATTCTAGCGTATGCTCCTACCTTTTCCTAGTCCGCCTTCACCGTGTGCTTACTTTGAGTTTACCATAGGAAAAATAGATAAAGTTAAAGACTTTTTTGCAGACACTAGAAAACAGGGGCAGCTATTACAACTCAATACAATGTTAAGAAATACCGTGACGCCAAATATTGAAAAATATGGTGGTTTAAATGTTTCACGTTCAATGACTGATCGCTTTAAATTAAACACTCCACCATCTAAAAATTATCACAATTCTCGGTCAGAAAACAACAACCTGACAGACATAATAGTAACAACAAAAATACGTTTAACGTTAGTATCAATGTACCAAAAGGTACTAGCGAAGATCAAAGCAGAGTAATTGCAAGAGAAGTACAAAAACAAGCACAAGCTGAAATAGAGTTCCACAACGAAAAAACTTTAAATGCAATAGGAGCTATTTAAAATGTGGCAGCGCCTTAACACCTAGTCAGAGACAACTACTCGACATTTTGTACCTATTATACTGCTTTATTCAAGAATTATTTACGTCTTGACATAATAAACTTCCAATTGTAACATGGAATGTGTGTAATAGCTACTTTAACTTAAATCAAATGAGGTGCTCATGAAAGATTTTAATTTATGTTATAAAGATTTAAAGGTTGCTGCAAATGCAGTGAAAGAGACTCATTGGAAATTATCTGGAAATTTAGAATCAGGGCAAGGTTCCAAAGAAATGTATGCAAAGCTAGTACAAGTTGGATGTACAAGGTATCACGACGATTGGCAAAAGTTTATAGAAGATTTAACATTCGACGCATCACAACGTGGATATAATACAAAGCAGGTGTTGGCAAACTTTCCAGAACCAGCTCTACCTCAAGAAACAGTAACTGTTGGAGAAACTGGAGACTGGGTATCACTTGATGGTTGACACAATATACTAGTCGTGTTTCTAATCTAGCTTTAGCATAGTGGTATTTTCCGCTATGGGTTAAACGTTGTAGTCGATTGTCAAAAAGTCTTGGAGTGATATGATCTAATACAACCATAGGTAAAAAAAGATATTGAAATTCCCTTAGGGATTGGTAAAATATAAACCAGTTTCTAGGGGAATTTTTTTATTTTTGAGGAGTTATGAAACCAGATTCTCGTTCAAAATCGTATAACTTAAATTTTTTTGACAGGTCGATTGAGGGATTTGCGAATATGGATCACGAATTGATTAAGTTATCTAAAAATATTGATTGGCCTAGAATTGAAAAATCACTAGAAGGCCATTATTGTAATTACGGTCGAAAGGCTATTGCCACAAGGCTTTTGGTGGGATTGCAGATGTTGCGCTGGATGTATAATTTATCGGACGAAGCAGTTTGTGATCGATGGATTAACGATGCTTATTTTTAATATTTTTGTGGTGAAAGATTGTTTCAATATAAGCTCCCGATGGATCGGTCATCGATGAGTCGATAGAGGAAAAGAATTGGCGATGAAAAGATGCAAGAAATTCTGATAGAAAGCATTGAGGCCGCTAAGAAGGTTGGTGCAATAGAGACAAAGATATGGAGAGAGTAGCAGTTGACACAACAGTTCAAGAAAAAGCAGTTGTTCATCCATCAAAAATAAAATTAACATATGATGCGATTATTGATTTAGGAAGATCGGCGAAGAAAGCAGGTTTAAATTTGAAACAAAACTACCGATTTGTAGCAAAAGAATTAGCGCTTAAAGCCAGTGGTTATGCGCATGCAAGGCAGTATAATCCGTCTAAATAGAACAAGCAAACAAATGAAGAAGTTACTCTTCAAGGTTAAACAAAGAATTAACAATGCAGTGCAAGATGTTGGAATGCTTGAGCTTCCAGAGTTTTTACTTGAGAAAATGAATAAAGCGACGAAAGTTCTGATTCAGTCCAAGGAAACGCAGAGACAGTTATTAGTGTGGCATGCGCCTGAAGTAGAATGCATTGGCAAAGGCAAGGCTAGAACGCCATTTGAATTTGGTTGCAAAGTAAGCTTGGTAACCAATGTGAACTCTGCCAAAGGTGGGCATTTTATTTTAAGCGCACAAGCTTTACATGGCAGACCTTACGACGGACATACTCTGGCTGGGGTTATTGATAAATGTGTGCAAATAACGAAGGTAGAACCACAAAGAATTTACATTGATAAAGGTTATAAAGGCCATAATTATGAAGAAAAATTGCGAGTATTTATCTCTGGCCAAAGACGTGGGGTTCATGGACAAATTAAACGAGAACTTAAGCGCAGGAGTGTCATAGAACCTATTATTAGCCATGCAAAATTTTGCCATAAACTGAATCGACCATAAGTTAAAAGGAGAATTAGGAGACAAAATCAACGCTATATTCTCTGCCATTGGATTTAACCTGAGACAGGTTCTAAACTTCATCAAGAAGTTTTGCCATGCCTACATTCTGGTACCGATTATGTTACTGATTTTGACACAAAAATCTACTTGAGTATCTAAAAATTAACCAAAACATAAAAAAAGCCACGAAAATAATCATGGCTTTTTCTTTTTGTATAAAATTTGTTCGAAAGCCGAGTTGTTCACATTAGACGTTGTAAATCTACAAAACACGCAAGTTCCTTAACTGAAGGCTTGAAGGCAATATGTATTTAACCCTCTAAGAGTAGGCGTAGTTTTGAAATCGCTTCGTCTAAAAGCTTTTGATCTAATTGTGATATTTTAACTGCTTTGCGTTCTTTCCAATCTAAAGAGCGTACTTGATCACATAATATCGCACCAGCAGTATTGTTAATATTAACTGCAATTTCAAACGGATAGCCTTTTACATGGCTTGTAATAGGCATAAAAACAGCAAGATTAGTTTTAGCATTATATTTCTTAGGCGATATAACTAAAGCTGGTCTAGTTTTTGTAATTTCATTACCTTTTTGAGGTTCGAAATTAAGCCATACAATATCACCACGATCGGGAATATACTTTACCATAATTCATTTCCAACGCTATGATCATAGTTAAAGCTTTCATGATGATCATTATTAGTATTAATGCGATCTAACAGTATATCTAACTCAGAATGAGATTTAGTAATAATAAGATGATGATCTTTAGCAATCAATTCAATTTGTGAACCAGAATGTAAATTTAATTTTTGGGCTAAGTTTTTAGGAATCCTTACACCTAAGCTATTACCCCATTTTTGAACTTGTGTATTCATTGTAAAACTCAATTTATTTTGTATAAACAAGTATATACTAGCAATCAACAAAATACAAATGTTTTTTTATTCCTTATATTCTCACCTTCTCAATCTTGCGTAACTTCTTATTTTCTGCTACACCAAGTGTATCGGCTTGCAAGTGTGCCTTAGAGAAAAAGGAGGAGGGTTGTATGACCTAACCAACTGGAGCATAAGCTCTTGAGAAGATGGAGGTAGGTCCTCCGAAGTCGGTATTCAGGTACAGGCTTCAAACCACCTAAAGCTGCTGCTCTTAAGAGGAGTGGGGTAGTGAGCGCTTAGGAAAAGTCGGAATAAATCTGGCAGGTATGGATCAGAAAGACGAATGTAAATGAACAACTGATGACGCATCGTAAGATACTTTAGTAACATCAAAACTGTGTGTGTTGTAAGAACATAGGATTAATCCACAAGGTGCCTGATGATTGTGTGGGTGGGTGTTCGGTGTAAAGGTTGCGTGAGTCTGGTCTGGGCTTCTTAAGGGAATTACGGGAACCAGTCGTTTTGATGCGAAGAGAGAAGTTCAAATGGCTAAATCCATAAGAGCGAGAGTATCGATGCAAAGCATTGGGACGGAGCGGTTTGTATGAGCTATGATGAGGATTGTAATGATCTTCTAGCAAAGGAACCGCGTTAGCAGTTGAAATTGAATTACAATTCAGGAATAACTGAAGAGGATAATTTGAGTACAACAAAACCATATGTCATCTCTAAATCTTTAGTGGTGACGGCTTATAAGCTTGTTAAAGCAAATAAAGGAGCTGCTGGTGTAGATCAGCAGACTTTAGGTGACTTTGACTTGAATTTGAAAGACAATCTCTACAAGATCTGGAGCTATGGTCAAATTTTGTGTATGAGATAAATTAAGCAGTCTCAATCAGTGAGTATATAGCAGCTGCAGTATGGCCACCGTTGTCAGATCCAGCAAACATCCAATTCTTTCTACCTTATGTTGTGTAGTTTGTTATGTTGTGTTGAGTTATTGCACCCTATATCTCTGTACGTTTTATGAAACGAAGATAACATAATTAAGCACCCTAACTCAACACTCCGACGCTCCGTATTATTTTATTTATATTAAAGTGTAGCCAAAAAACTCATCAGGTCTTTATTATCCCTCCAATGCGTTGGTGGCTTATCATTTGTAATATCACAACAAGCTAGTGCTTTTGCCTGTCGGGTAGAAACCATAACATTTACTCCATATTTAAATTACAATTAGTTTTTAATGCTATGGTAACCCCCACAGAACCGTGCTTGCGATTTTCCCGCACACGGCTCTTCAATGAAACATTCGCTATCAAAGCTAGAA
>JAIOYD010000111.1 GCA_021741285.1 Rickettsiaceae bacterium
TTTGTCATGAATATCTCTTATTTTTATGTTACAAAACTTTGTGCCAAACTTCTAGCTTAGTAAATAGCAGCTATTAATGACAGCTGCTAGTACTTTTGGGGCACCATCTTTATTTTTATTGAAGCCTAGATCAACTGTCTTTTGATTTTTCTGAAAATTATTGCAATGATACATCTATAAAATTCAAATTTAAATGATAAATATGCGTAAAAAAATTGCAGAACTCGTTTCAACGGTATTTTTCATTGGCAAGATCAAATATGCCCCAGGCACTTTTGGGTCGCTACCTGCTTTTCCATTATGTTATATGATAATGTATTTTGTACTAAATAACAAAATTCTTTTTCCACTTGAAGGTTTTAACTTTCAAGAGCAACAAATAATAGCGTTATTTGTGTTAGAGCTTTTTGTAATTATTGTTTTATTTATTTTGGGTACTTACTGTACTTCAATATATATTGAAGATAAGGAGGTACAAGATCCCAGAGAGGTAGTAATTGATGAAGTAGTTGGTCAAATGCTAACAATCTTATTATGTTCTTTTTCAGTTGTTCTTACTTATGCTACCTCATTACCCGAACACTTTGACGCGACGCACATTGATATAGTTTGTTTGTTTGTCTTGCCCTTTATGTTATTCAGGCTATTTGATGCGTTAAAGCCGTGGCCCATTAATTGGCTCGATAAGAATATCAAAGGTGCAATGGGAGTTATGGTAGATGACATTGCTGCCGCAATATTTGCAAGCGTAGTGCAGTATGTGTTAGTATTTTTTATATTGGATTTTTATCCGGTTATATCGAGCTCACGCTAATTTATGATAGAACTAATCAGAAAAATAAAATCTACCAGTAACGGCAAAACTATTTCTGTTGCAGAATCATGTACTGGCGGAATGCTTTCATCATATCTGACATCAATTCCAGGTTCCTCTACATACTTTACTGCTGGTATTGTTAGCTATAGTAACGAGGCAAAGGTAAAACTATTATCAGTTTCTTTAGAATCTTTGATCCAGTATGGTGCTGTTTCTGAGCTTGCAGCTAAAGAAATGGCTCTGGGCTGTAAAAAAATTACAAATAGCGATATCGCGGTATCAATTACCGGCGTTGCGGGGCCAGATGGTGGAACTTTAAGTAAGCCAGTTGGTATGGTGTGTTTTAGTATTGTCAATGATAGTAAGGTACGTACTTATACTCATCACCTAAAGGGTGATAGGGAGCATATACGCCAAGAGGCGTGTAAAATCGCATTGCAAATGATACTAGATTTGTTGCAAATATAAATAAACTTTGAGTTGCATCTTAAACTGGTCCATGATATAAACGAAATAAAATGCTATATGTATTTAGGATAGTTTATGGCTATAAAGGAGGAAGGGGAGGAAGAATTTGTTCTACAAAGGGTGCTTTTTGTGCTTGGTTCAATGCAGCCCTTGGTAGTAAAAAAAGAGCTTCAGGGAGACGGTATATATAAAAATAATACATTTTTTGTTTAGTGGATAGAAATGATGTTTATTTTAATCCTGGCAGATATCCCCATTTGTATCATATGGATAAAACCATAAGATTGCCTTTTATAAAGTTAAAGGATATTCATGCAATATTGTCTACAACAGCTGAAAAAGATGAAAGAGATGGAATTCTTCAGTGTGCTACTGAAAGCTATTGGCTAATGTCCGGAGTTAAAAAAACTAATAAATATTGATACTTTCCCCAAGTTTTAGTTAACAATGCAGTTAAATAACTACATGCCTATCTTGTGTTTGTATATAAAATCGACTATTCTTCCCTCTATTAGAAAGAGACTATAGAAGTTGAGTGTATGTTGGACAAAATATTGGAATCGGCTTTAAAAAAGATCGATACTGTAAAAACTTCTCGTCAGTTGCAAGATATTAAAGTTGAATTTCTTGGCAAGTCGAGTTTGATAAATCAAGAAATGAGCAAGCTTGGTAATGTACTTCCCAACGAGCGCAAGGAATTAGGGCAAAAGATCAACTATGTTAGGGAACAAATCCAAACCGCAATCGATGAACAAACACAAGTTACGCAGCAAGCAGAATTAGCACTCAGGTTTGAATCTGAGAAGTTAGATCTGACAGTACCAGCAAGACCAAGAGCTTCCGGTAGTATACATCCGGTAACTCAATGTATGGAAGAGTTAATACAAGTATTTGCCAAATATGGCCTCAACATAAAAGATGGTCCAAGTATTGAAGATGATTGGTATAATTTCACTGCGCTTAATATTGAGGAGAATCATCCCGCGCGCCAGATGCATGATACATTTTACCTTAAGAAGACAGATGATAAGACTAAATTACTACGGACGCATACTTCGCCTATTCAGGTGCGGACAATGCAAAATGAAAAACCTCCATATCGCTTTATTGCTCCAGGTAGAACATATCGTTCTGATTCTGATTTAACTCATACGCCAATGTTTCACCAAATTGAAGGTTTGGTAATCGATAAGGATATCCACATGGGGCATTTGAAATATGTGATTATTGATTTTATCAGAAGCTTTTTTGAGCGTTCAGATATTGAAGTTCAGTTTAGACCGAGTTTTTTCCCCTTTACTGAACCATCGGCTGAAGTTGATATCCGAATGAACAAAAATGACAAATGGCTTGAAGTGCTTGGCTGTGGTATGGTTCATCCTACTGTACTTAAGAATGTTGGTATTGACCCAGAGCAATATCAAGGTTTTGCTTTCGGCCTTGGCGTGGAGCGTTTTGCCATGTTGAAATACGGTATTCGAGATTTACGCCAGTTTTTCGAAGGAGATATACGTTGGCTTAATCATTATAATTTCCGAGCGCTTGATATACCAACACTTGCAGGAGGTTTAACAAGATGAGATTTACACTATCATGGTTAAAACAATTTCTAGACACTAACGCCTCCCTTGAGCAAATAGCTCAAACTTTGACAATGAGTGGGCTTGAAGTAGAAGATATTGAAGATAAAGCTCAAGATTTAGCTTCTTTCGAAGTAGCTCAAATTTTGGAAACTGCTGCGCATCCAGATGCGGATAAACTCCAGGTTTGTAAGGTTAAAACAAAATTGGGAATAGTTCAGATTGTTTGCGGAGCTGCAAATGCTAGAGCTGGCATCAAAGTAGTTCTTGCTAAAGTTGGTACCCTAATACCCAATGGGAATTTTAAGATAAAAGAGTCAAAAATACGAGGAGTCAATAGTTCTGGTATGCTATGTTCATATGAAGAGCTGGGTTTAGGTAGGGATAGCGATGGAATAATAGAGCTAGATGAGAATGCTATAATCGGGAGTTCCGTTGCTTCATATCTTGGCGCAGATGATCCTGTTATTCATATCAATATTACGCCAAACAGAGCCGATGCTCTTGGTGTATATGGAATAGCCAGAGATCTTGCTGCGTCGGGAATCGGCCGATTAAAAATGTTAGAGATTCCTGCCATTCAAGAAAGTTTTGATACCAGTTATAGTCTAACAGTAAGAGATAATATGGCGTGCCCATTATTTGCTTTTCGAGAGATAAAAGGGCTTGAGAACAAAGAATCACCACTATGGTTAAAGAATTTGCTAGAAAATATAGGCATTGGGTCTATTTCAGCGTTAGTCGATGTAACGAATTACATCTCTTATAGTTTTGGGCAGCCAATGCACGCATATGATGCGAGTAAAATTGATGGTGGGTTAACTATCGATACGTCAATTTCAGAAATTCCATTTATAGCTCTTAATGGTAAAGAATATGTTACAAAAAATGGTGACATAGTAATAAATGATGGTAAAGTAATTCATTGTTTAGCTGGAATTATCGGCGGTCAAAACAGTTCATGCAGTGAAAGCACCACCAATATTTTGCTAGAAGCTGCGAGCTTTAGTGCTGATTATATAGCCAAAACAGGTCGACGTATTATGGTTGACACTGACTCTAGGTACCGTTTCGAGCGTAATGTTGATAGGGAATTTACTCTCAAAGCATTAGACCTAGCTACGCAGTTGATTATGGACATTTGTGGTGGCGTGGCTTCAAAAGTAAAGGCTCTAGGCACTTCAGTACTACCAGTTAGGAAAATAGATTTTTCTTCAGATTTTTTGAGTTCAAAAACTGGTATTAACTTAGATGCCAATAAGGTCTCTAGTATTTTACAAAAATTAGGTTTTTTATGTGTGAATGAAAAGAAGTCAATTAGGGTAACAATACCCAGCTGGCGCTATGACGTGTCGATTAAAGAGGATATCGTTGAGGAAATTATTAGGATCTATGGCTACGACAATATTCCCGAAATCACCTTGCCTTTTGTCAATACATCAAGAATCATTCCATCTGATCAACGAAGACTGTCCGATATCAAGCGTCTACTTGCGAGATGTGGTTATACGGAAGTGGTTACTTGGTCATTCCTGGATAGTAACAAAGCTCAGTATTTTGCGCCTATAAAAGAAGAACTTACTTTGCAAAATCCAATTAGCTCAGATCTTGATTATATGCGCCCATCAATACTCCCTAATCTTTTAGGTATTTGTCGTAATAATTTAAATAGGTCTTTTCACAATATATCGCTATTTGAAGTGGGGCCTATTTTTCAAGATACTAGCGATCGTGTGATCAATAATGCTTGCGCTATAAGAACTGGTCATACTGCAAGTAAGAATAGTCATGGCGATAGAAGAGTATACGATATTTTTGATATTAAGGCAGATATGGCGATTATTCTTGACTCCATAGGCCTTGATATCGATAAATGCCAGATTAGAGATAGTGCGCCGTCATATTATCATCCAACACGATGTGGTAGTCTTTGCCTTGGTAAAAACATTTTGGCTTATTTCGGGCAAGTTCATCCGATGATTTTGAAGAAATTTGATATTGAGCCAGATATATTTGCTTTTGAGTTAAACATTAACGAGCTGCCTTTTAGCAAAGAAAGGTATGGCAAAAGATCTGAATATATCCCCTCAGATTATCAAATGATCACTAGAGATTATGCTTTTATAGTAGATCAATCATTGCCTGTAGCTGATTTATTAAATTTTATCAGGGGAGTGGATAAGAAGCTAGTCAGAGCCGTCGAGTTATTCGATATTTATAGTGGAGAAAAGATAGAAGCGGGCAAAAAATCTGTTGCTTTGTCTGTCAATATTCAAGATGATAGCAAAACATTAACGGAAACTGATATTATTGAAATAAATAAGAAAATAATAAAAGGTATAGAGCAAAAATTTAGTGCCATCTTGAGAGATAGTTAACCTGAGCTATGAATAAGGGTTGGTAAGTTTTTTTTATGTTGGCATATTCTTTCGAAACATAATATATGCAATTGTTACAAGTGCTAATATGTAGCAATAATATACTTTACCTATTACATCTAGCGGTGATACTTGGGCTACTGCGCATACAAGGAGAATTTGTGCGCCGTAGGGTATAATTCCTTGTAATACGCAGGAAAAAATATCAAGCCAGGTGGCGCTTTCGTGAGGTTTAATGCCATATTTTTTTGCCAGTTCTTTGGCTATGGAGCCTGAGAAAATAATTGCAATGGTATTGTTGGCAAGTAAAATGTCAAAAAGCGAGGCTAGTGCAGCGATTACCAGTTCCGCAGAACGTTTGCCAGCTAATTTGAGTTTTTAACGTATGTCGCTTCTTTTTGCCGGAATAATAGCGCTTTTGTTTTTTTTAGGGCGCTCAATTGGCGTTTCTGTTGCATCAATCAGCACAAGCTCATATTCAACATCACTTTTTAATAACGCCTTG
>JAIOYD010000112.1 GCA_021741285.1 Rickettsiaceae bacterium
AAAACACTTGTTTCCACACTGGCCTTATACCTCAACGCTCTTAGTGGGAAAGGCTCACATCTCGTTACTGTTAATGATTACTTAGCAAAAAGAGATTCTGACTGGATGGGGCAGGTATTCAAGTTTTTGGGTCTGAGCGTTGGCTGCGTAATCAGCCAAATAAGTGACGCAGAGCGTAAGCAAGCATATAATTGTGATATCACCTATGCTACTAACAACGAGATGGGATTTGATTACTTACGTGACAATATGAAATTTACCCAAGAATCAAGAGTACAACGACCTTTTAACTTTGCTGTTATTGACGAAGTAGATTCAATCTTGATTGATGAGGCGAGAACTCCTTTGATTATTTCGGGACCAGTCGATACGAGTACAGATCTCCACGGCAAAATTAACAAGCTTATTATAAATCTCTCTAAAGATGATTATGAAATCGATGAAAAAGCCAAATCGGTAACTCTCACTGAAGAGGGTATAAACAAAATGGAGCTAATGTTAGCGGAGCATAGCTTAATAGCACAACATTCAAGCCTATATGATTTTGCTAACCTGAATCTAGTTCACTACATTAACCAATCTCTTAGAGCTCATTTTATTTTTGCTAAAGACGTTGATTACTTAATACAAGATAAAAAAGTACTGATTATCGATGAATTCACCGGTCGCGTGATGGATGGAAGAAGATATTCTGACGGTTTGCATCAAGCTCTTGAGGCAAAAGAAAATGTGCCTATTCAAAATGAAAATCAAACATTAGCTTCTGTAACATTTCAAAACTATTTTAGGATGTACCCAAAACTATCTGGGATGACTGGAACTGCTATGACAGAAGCTGGCGAATTAAAGGACATCTATAATCTAGATGTGGTGTCGGTTCCTACTCACAATAAAGTTACTAGAATTGACTATGATGATGTTATTTACGGTACTAAAGCTGAAAAATATTTAGCATTGATTGATTTAATCAAAGAGTGTTACGAGCGTGGTCAACCAGTTCTCGTTGGTACTATTAGTATTGAAAAATCTGAAGAAATTTCAAAAGAACTAACTAGAAACAAAATTCAACATAATGTTCTTAATGCCAAAATGCATGAACATGAAGCATATGTTATTGCGCAGGCCGGTAGGTTTAAAGCAGTTACAATCGCTACTAACATGGCAGGCAGAGGAACGGATATAATGCTTGGTGGAAATCCAGAAATGATAATTGAAAACTTAAGCGAATCATTAACTGAGACTCAAAGGCAACTAGAGATTCAGCGCATAAAACAAGAGGTGAAAGTTGAAAAGGAAAAAGTCCTGGCCACAGGCGGATTGTACGTAATCGGAACTGAGAGACATGAAAGCCGAAGAATCGATAATCAATTGCGAGGCAGATCTGGTCGTCAAGGGGATCCAGGACAGACAAAATTTTTCTTGTCCCTTGAAGATGATCTTATGCGCATCTTTGCTTCTGATAGGATTTCTGGGGTACTTAGAACTCTTGGTCTCAAAGATGGAGAAGCAATTTATCATCCTATGATCAGTAGGTCTTTGGAAAAAGCTCAACAGAAGGTTGAGGGTCACAATTATGAAATTCGTAAGAACTTACTTAAATTTGATGATGTGATGAACGATCAACGTAAGATTGTGTATGAACAAAGAAATGAAATCATCGCCTCCGATGATGTAAGCGCTTTTGTTTCAAGCATGAGTGCGCATTTATGTTCTAATATGGTACAGAAATATATTAACCCAAATTCTCTGAGAGAAGATTGGCAAATTGAAGAGCTAAGCGCCGATATTCACAGAACATTTGCAATGGAATTTCCAATAGACGAGCTTGTTGCTATTGAAGGAGCCGAAGAAGAAATCAGTACTACCTTATATAATAGAGTGAACTCTCTTTATGAGAAAAAACTATTTGATTATGGGCAAGATTTAATGAATTCCGCTTCCAAATATCTATTACTGACCACCCTGGATCAGGTTTGGAAAGAGCACCTACACAACCTTGACTACTTACGCCAAGGTATTTCTCTTAGAGCCTATGGACAAAAAGACCCACTAAACGAGTATAAAAGAGAGGCATTTGGTTTATTCGAAGGAATGCTGGATTATTTAAGAGAGTTATTTATTCAACGAATTTGTTATCTACATATAGATACTGAGCATGTTAATAGGCAATCCATGGCTCTTGCGAATAAAGAGCTACAAAAGATGCAAACTAGTCGCAGCGACCCAGCCTTTGAAAAATATAATTCTGGCACCGCAATTGATGCAAAAGTACAGCCGTTTAAATCATATGTAGATCCAAAAGATCGGAACCCTAATGATTCTCAAACTTGGGGGAAAATTAGTAGAAATGATCTATGCCCATGTGAATCAGGCAAAAAATATAAACATTGCCATGGGGTGGAAGATTAGGTCTATGAAAAAGCCCGTGATTGGAATTGTTCTCGATCTTGCAAAAGATAGCGAAAAATACTCTTATGCACACCGTCCTTGGTATGCTTTAAGGAAAGATTACTCAGACTGCGTAGAGAAATATGGTGGAATAGCAATCATGATTACATACAGCGATAATGTTGATCGCTTACTAGACCTTGTAGATGGCCTGATCATACCTGGAGGAGATGAAGATATAAACCCTAAATTTTATGGTCAAGAATTAAAATCAGATCGGGTTAAAACAAATGATGTAAGAGCAGAATTTGAGTTAAAGCTAACAAAACGTGCTATCGAGAGAAATATACCTGTATTAGGCATATGTAATGGATTGCAGGTAATAAATGTTGTGCTAGGTGGTACCCTCATCCAACATATTCCCGATTACTATAAAAGCCATATTAATCACGAACAACCGCACCCAAAACATGAACCTTCTCACTCTATAGTTATTGAGACTGACACCTTACTCTGGGAACTCTCACACGAAGAAACAGTGATGGTAAATACTACCCATCACCAAGCAATAGATATGGTTGGCACAGGGTTAACTGTTTCTGCGAGAGCAGATGATGGTATTATCGAAGCTATAGAGTCTAAGAATCATAGATTTCTTGTTGGGGTACAATGGCACTGTGAATATGTCAATTCAGAATTGGATGCTAATTTGTTTAAAAGACTAGTTGAAGTATCCTCAAAGGTTGTATAACATCTAACTTAATTTAACTTAAAATGATATCATCATGTACCCTATAGTAAGACTAAGACGTAATCGCCGCACTGGGTGGCTTCGAGACCTTAATGCTGAGACTAAATTAGCAGCTGAGAATTTAATTTTGCCAATTTTTGTTATTGAAGGAGAAAAGCAAAGGCAAGAAGTTAAAACAATGCCTGGTGTATTTCGTCAGTCAATTGATCAGGTTGTCTTAACAGCTAAAGAAGCAGAAAAAAGAGGATTAAAAGCAATTGCTTTATTTCCAGTGATTGGTACAGAGTTAAAATCTGAGTTTGCAGATGAAGCATATAGCTTGGATAATCTTATTTGCAGAACTGTTCGTACATTAAAAAATGCGGGACTAACTATTGGGATAATTTGCGATGTGGCGCTTGATCCATACACCATTCACGGTCATGATGGTATTTTAGTTGATGGTGATGTAGATAATGATGAGACCATTGAAGCTCTCTCTAACCAAGCATTAGTCCTAGCAAAAGCTGGGGTAGATATTGTTGCCCCATCCGACATGATGGATGGCAGAATTATGGCCATCCGTGATAATCTTGATAATGAAGGGTTTATTCACGTCAATATACTTGCTTACGCCGCTAAATATAATTCTAGTTTTTATGGTCCTTTTAGAGAAGCTGTTGGTAGCAATCAAGGAAAATATCTGTGCAAAGCTTCTTATCAAATGGATCCTCGGAATATTAGAGAAGCCTTGAAAGAAATAGAACATGATATTGAAGAAGGCGCAGATATGATCATGATCAAGCCTGGTATGCCTTATTTAGATGTAATTAGGGAAGCATCACAGAGTTTTAATACCCATATCTTGGCCTATCAAGTATCCGGGGAATATGCAATGCTTAAATTCGCTTCAGAGAATGGTGCTTTAAATTGGGAACGATCTATAGTTGAATCATTGATTTGTATAAAGCGTGCTGGTGCCTCGGCTATATTTACCTATGCAGCTCTAGAAGTTGCGGAATTATTAGAGAAATAAGAATGAATGATAACCAAAACTCTTCCAGAAAAGTTACTAGGTTAATTATTATTTTGAGCGCGGTAATTGGTATCTTATCGCTGTATATCTTACTTGCTATTGAACTACCAGATAAGCCTTTAGCTGGCCACGGTGGAGCTTTTAAAGAAGATGTCCAAATAGGAGGAGATTTTATTCTTACCGATCAAGATGGTAAGGAATTCAACAGTAATATGATGAAAGGTCGCTTGAGCTTAGTCTATTTTGGCTTTACTTATTGCCCAGACATCTGCCCGACATCGTTACAAAAACTCAGCAACGTGCTCTCTACTCTTGAAAAATACCAAATCGATATTTTACCAATCTTTATTACAGTTGATCCAGCAAGGGATACCCCTGCCCTAATGAAGGAATATTTAGGTCATTTTCATCCTAAATTTATTGGGCTTACTGCTGATGAAACCACAATAAAAAAAGTAGCTGATCTTTATAAAGTATTTTATGCAAAAGCTGAAAATCAGAATCATGCAGAAGGTAAATATATGATTGATCACTCCTCTTTTGTTTATTTAATGGATAAAAATGGCAAATATATGAAACATTTCTATATGAGTTCTACGCCAGAAGAAATCATTGACTATATAAGAATTAATAATAAATAGTGCTATTTATAATTAATAAGGAGTGCCCATCAAGACTAAAATTGAGTGAAAGAGATAAGTTCAATATAAGTATGAGAAAATAAAGTATATAATATTATGTATATATTTTATTGAGAGATAACTTATGAAATTACGAGATATTCCCAGCTCAATAGCAGAATTAAATCAGTTAGCCGAAAATAAAGCACTAGATCAGCTAAGTCCGGAAATAATGGCAAGTAACTTTTACCTTGCGATGCAGACTACAGTAAAACTAGATGCTAGCTATTTGTCTAATAATCTAAACCCAGCTGCCTTCATATTAATGGCACAAATTGCTGCTAACTCTCCTATCCTACATACTCTTGATATTAGGGGTAATGGTTTATATAACTTTGATTCTAATACCCTTATTGTTTTAGCAGATGCTATTGCTAACTCTCCTACGTTGCATACATTTAATATCGGGCGCAATTTCTTACGTGAGAACATGGTTGTCGTCGTCGAATCTCTTCTTAAATTAGTATCCGAACCGCTGACATAAGATGGAATTGTACCCAAGAAGGTATAAATAAAAAAGCTATTATAACTCTTATCGAAGCTCGTAATCAAGAAGTATTAGAATGGAAAGAAGCGCTTAAGTTCTTAGGTACAACTGTTGGCGCTTTAAGGACAGAAGGTGAAGTCGCTAACATAATAAGGGACATAGCTTTTTCAACTCATGAGGGTTATTTAACAGAAGGAGAGCTGTTTACAGCGTTTTATAACGATGACAGTTGTGTAATAAATTAAGAATGTTAAAAATAAGCTATAGTAAATCAACTTGAGATAGCGTAATTAAAGAAAGAAACTAGGGAGTCATATAAAGTATTAAAATGCGTAATTTGTTGCTTTATCCAACGTTTCATATTAGCCCAGAATTTTTCTATCGGATTCAAATCTGGT
>JAIOYD010000113.1 GCA_021741285.1 Rickettsiaceae bacterium
ATACTCACGTCCTACCCCCTAATAAACGGGATGATTCTGGTGCTTACGAAGTTTTTGAGGCATTGCTCTATAAAGGCTTAGAAAGACTAAATAAGAACAGAATTGGGGCTAAAAGAATATCTGTTTATTTATCTTGGCGCAATACTGAAACTAAACGAAGAGGTACTTATAAAAAAGTAAGTCCTATTGCTATTGCTTCAATGGATTATACTTATTGGTCTATCATTGCTAATTCTTTATGGAAAAATATGCCAGAATTAGATTTGAGAGCGATTCCGTTAATTGTTGGCATTAGATTTACAAGAACAATCAAACAAGAAGATATAAACTTACAGCTATTTGATTTGGATTTTTTCCCAACATATGAAGCTAAAGAATTATACGAAGTTCCTGATAGAATTTCTTTTGGGGATCCTGGAAGACTGTTTGATGATGTATAAGTTGATTGAGGTAATGTTATGAAAATTAATGTTGAATTTGACAATTTGACTGAAGCTCAAGCTGTGGCATTAGAAGAATATTTCGCAGTTTGGATGTTTTTAAGAGAAAAACAAATGAGTATGTGGACTGCATTTTTTGCTGATACTGCAATTGACTTCAAGCCTGTTGTTAAAGTAAATGGTGAAGATCCTAAGCGATTTATGAAAGACATTGGACTCAGAGTTGGCAAAGTAAAGTTTGTAACTGACAGTGGTGATATTCAAGACGATATGTATTTGCTTGATTATGAAAGAGTAGAAAAAGCAATAAATGAAGACAGCACAGAAGGATAAGTACCTTCCAGAAAGTGTCAAAATTAAGATTGGCAAGAATATTTTTGATGCTGATGTAGATGTTCTTATTGCGTCTATGACTCATCAAGTAATTCATAAAAATAACAGTCTTTATAATTCTGAAGATTTTAGCTTAGTTTTTGATATTACAAGAGCAGAAGTTACAAGTTTTCTTGAAAGCCATTATGATGAAGATGCAGAATATTTTGATTTATTTCAAGATTGGGTAAGTCTTTTTGATGAATATCAAAAAAATAAAAACAAACTGTTCTGCAAAGACTTAATTATTACTTTCCCAGACAAAACAAAGTGGCAAGTTAGGATCTTAGATGTTTTATCTTTAAGAAATAAGTTGTCAGGTGTTGAAAATTCTGAAGTTGATTTAGATGATGAACTGCTATTGGATGATGAAAAACTTTTAGCTTGGATTGATGAAAATCTCTCTTGGGAAGAATTATCTGAATATGCTGAATTCCTTAAAGAAACAAGACAAGAAAATACAAGAAAAAAGAATTTTCAGAAAGCAAAAAAAGAAATTAAACAATGGTCTAAGCAATTATCGATATTTGATTTTATCCAAGTTGGTGATATGATAATTAGCGAAGATGAAGAAGATGACGACGAAGATTGACCCTTACAAGATAACTAATTTTAACAGAACAGAGGAAGAGCTTCAGCTTTTCCTCTTGTTTTGCATTGTAGTAGCTGGAAAAACTGCATACATTCAAGCTGAAAAGTTAGAACAGTTTTTATGCTCCGTTAATGAACGTTTGATGATGCCTGAAAATGTAGCTCCTTTTCAAACTATAAAAAGCGCAGAGCAACACGGAATTTTGATGCAAGAAATTCAAAAAGCTAAACTTGGACAATATAAGAAGATTCATTCTGCTTTTAAATATATCTCTAAGAGTGAATATAATTTGAAAAGAATGACACCAGAGCTTTTAGAAGTAATACCTGGAATTGGAATGAAAAGCAGTAGATTTTTCTTATTGCATTCAGACAAATATTACCAAAACCATATTGCAATTCTTGACACTCACATTCTTAAGTTTATCAAAGAGAATATTGATGACAGAGCGCCAAAATCTACACCAACTATTAAGGTTACATATAAATATTGGGAAGATGTGTTTTTACATTGGTGTGAATTGAATAATAAAAATGTTGCTGATTTTGATTTAGAAGTTTGGAAGAGTTATGCGAGAACAAAAAAAGAAGTTCTAACATCTAATAGCTGAGGGCAAACAATGATAGCTATTGATAAGCGCAAAGAAGAAAAAGTTTTACGTGACTATGAAAAGTTGATATTCAAATTAGCCAATAAACAATATCTTCGCTACAACAAGAAATACCCTTTAGAAGATATTTTGCAAGAGGCTAAAATAAGTGCGATAAGAGCATTTAGAAATTACGATCCTAGCAAAAACACAAAGCTCATAACTCATCTTTACAATTATATCAATTTTTATTTAAGCCACTATTTTAGAAGCGATACTGGATTAATCAAAATTCCATCAAGAGTTTTAGACAATAAAGAAAAGATTAAGCCAGAAATAGTTCAAAATGATTTTCTTTATGATAATTCCACAGAAAATCATCCTTTTGAAGATATCAGCTCCTATGAAAATAAAATATTATTAGACAATATGCTTTGTCAATTAAATAAAAAAGAAGAAGAAATTTTGAGCTTAATTTATTTGCAAGGTTTTACTTACGATGAGGTAGCTATTATGTACAATGTAAGTAGACAGGCAATCAACAACACTGCAAATAAAAGTTTGAAAAAATTACGAGAAAAAATGTCTGTGTCAAATTAGGCTTGAAATGTTAAAAAATAGCTATCTTTATCAATCTTTTGTAAATACATACGGATATGAAGTTCAGGCAAAATATTGTTTTGAATCTGAGCTAGTTGAAATTCCAAACACTGAAATGTATCTGGAAGTAGATTCTGGAATGTGGGTGATTTATTCAGAAGATACAGATAATATTGATATGATATTGCACGAAGATTTTTTAGCTAATTACAATCCAGTTGACAAAATTGCAACAAATTATTTAGAATTTGTAGTAGATTCTATTAGTTCTGATTATTCTCCAGTTACAAGTAATCTAGACGAAGTACTTATTGAAACTGTTGAAGAATTTGTAGAAAAAGAAATCAGCTTAAGTTTCTCAGAGAGACTTAAGCTGATTTGGGATCTTATTTTGGGGAAGAAAATTTATATTTCTAAATATTAGATTTCGCTTGGCTCTTCTTCCATATCTTCTGGCATTTCATCATCTTGAGCACTCATCATTTGGCTCAATATTTCGTGAGCTGCAGTAATGACATCTCTATCCTTTTGTTTTTCTTCTTCTGGTAATTCAGAATAAGGAGCACCTAAAGGACCATTTGCTGCCCAAGAGTTTCTAGAAAGCCATTGTTCGTGGACTTTTGCTGCTAAGCCTTCAATATTACCCATAGCACCTTCTAAATCATTTGCAACTAACATTATTGCTGACGCTGCTTGCGCATTGTTTTCTGCTTGCCATTTTGGAGGCAATTGATCAAAGGGAGTGTTGAGGATGTCTACTTGTCCACCCATTCCATCGTCTTTCATTCTGGTAGGATTTTCATTACCCTTTGCCATTTCTCCAGCTCTATATCCAGATGCCCAATTTTCGTGAAGCTTTGATGCAAGCATATCAACTGCTTTACCTAAACCACCAGCGAGCATAGATGATCCTGGTCCCATAGAGACCTTTACGAATCTTTGGCTCTTCTCAGCTTTTGGAAAAAGTTTTTTTACTTCAATAACATTTCCTGCAAATCTAATCATTTTTTTATTCCTTTCTAGAAAGATAAATTCTTTATATCTTCAACTCGTAAATTTTTCAAGTTTAAAGAACCATACACTAAACCATTTTTTTGCCAAAACTGAGTATTGTGTAAATGCATAAAAACATAATACAAATATCCTGGATCCAAAACATTTAGTGAATCTTCTTTGACTTTTATTCCTATTTTTTTAGCTATATTTTCAGAATCTTTTGTAGGTTGCCCCAAACTTTTTTCTGAACCTCTTGCGTAAATCCAAAAGTCTGCTTCAGGCATACCATACTTTACAATGCATAAATCATCTAATTTCATTTCATTCTTTTTTCTAAAACTTCTCTGACTACGCCAGAAACGTCACCAAAATTGAATGGATTGATATTGTTTTTACGTAACATCAATGCAATTTCTGCCATTTTTGCGTCTTGATTTTTGACTGCTTTTTCGTATAGATTATTTCTTGCTTTTACTGCAAATCTGACATACCTAAGATATTCTCTTTCGGTCATTTCATCTTGATTCGCATCTGGGAGTTTTTGCAAAATATCAGGTGCTGAAGTATCTTTGCCAGTAAATGGATCTCCAGGGCCTGTTAAACCTGGCTCTATTGATTCTGTTACAGACATCAAAGAACCAACTGTAATAGCTCTAGTCATTTCTTGAACAATCGCATCAATATCGTTGAAATATTTGCTGAGATCAGATGTTCTTTCTTCATCTTCTTCACCCATCAATGCAACTTTAACAAATCTTGGGCTTTCATTGCTTGTAACAATTCTGAATCTAGAAGTATTGGAAACATTAGATTTACCACCAGCTTGTTCTGTGTACTTTGTTACATTAGGTTTTTTGTCTGGATTTGGATCTCTTTCTTTCTTTCTCTTTTGGCGAATTCTATTTTTTCTTTCTCTGTCAGATAAATTTTTAGCTTTGTTGGCAGGAGTACATACTGGCTTTTTACCTTTAGAAGTATCGCCTCTTCCACAAGCTTCAAATCCTTTGCCTTTTTTCTTTGGTCTAGAAACGTCCACCCATTTTTCTTTCTTGAACCAATCATCAAGGCCGCCGTGATTTTTGCCTTCAACAATGCGCTTAATTTCCATTTTAATCGTCAGCTCTTTTAATAAATCTTGTTTTCTTGCTTGGATTGTTATGTAAAGTTTCTAAGTGATGTTTTGGGATCATATTCATAACTTCAACGTGATTTTTGTCTTCATTGTAAAAAATTAAGTGATCGTCATCTACTGCAGCTGGACTGTGCATCATATCGTCGGAAGTTTCTTCTCTAAAATCACTTATAGTTTCAGTATCTTCCCAATGCCCATCTTTATCCACTTCGTAAGAATCAGCATCAAATTCATCTAAAGCTTGATTGAGATTCATAGGAAATTTTACTCTATAATCTTTATCAAACTCTGAGGCTTGTTTCATAAAAAGATTATGAACTACGTTTGCTTCAATTATGTTGCCTTCGTTTTCCAACTTATCAACTAATGATGATAAAAATCTTAATTTATTCGTATCCATTATTTGCTCTTATTAATTGCTTTTGATACTTTAATAAAAACTTTATGCAATGCTTCAACTTCTTTGGTCATTTCTGGATCTTTTTCAAGTTCAGCAATGACATCGTTGATTGCTTTCAGTGGATTTGATTGTGCTTTTTTATCTTCAACAATATTTTTTTCTTCCATATATTTATCCTATATTGATATTAATATTTGCAGCTTCACTCTCAAAAGAACCATTAGAAGCTTTGTATGTAAATGAGTCAGTGCCAATTACATCTTGATTAGGAGTGTATGTCCAAACACCATTAGATTCGCTTACAGTTCCATATAGAGGGTTTGTGTCAATTACATATGACAACGCTTCATCAAACGGGTCAGTCGCATCAAATAGAAGCACTACTGGTGTATTTATTGATGTTGAAGTGTTGTATTCATTAGCCACAGGAACTCTAGAATTGACCGAAATAGTTACTGATGCTGGAGCACTTGTATATGTATTGTTTGACGCAGTGTATTGTAATGAATCAGCGCCTAAGTAGTCTACATTAGGAGTATATGTAAATACATCTCCAGATTGACTTACAGAACCATTAGC
>JAIOYD010000114.1 GCA_021741285.1 Rickettsiaceae bacterium
TAGATAGGAGTGTTTTAGATAAAGAAACAGTAAAATATATAATAGACCCAAGTCTTGTATATATCCCAAAATCTCCAGAAAGTTTTGATCCTGGATATGTCAGAGGGAGTAGTAAGAAAGAAAGAGATCAAGAGAAACAATATGTTGAACTAAATAGAGGAGATGTTGAGGCCTACCTTGTTGCATTAAAAACAACTCCAGATTTAACGTTAAATGACTTTGCCAAATCAAAAGCGGCTGAAAAAGGAATTGAGTTACATGAAGGATCAAAGCCAGTAGCTTATGCTAAATATGGGACAGATCTGTCAAACCTAGACTTTACTGGTGCAAATTTGCAAGAGGCTTGTTTTGTAGGAGCGGCCTTTAGAGGATGTAATTTTACTGGAGCTAACCTAACTAAATCTATATTTGAATCGGCTGCTGTTACAGGAGCAACTTTTAAAAATACCAGGGCGGACGATGCAAACTTTTTTCACTGCTTCCTGGATAAATCAACAGTGGTTGATAGTAGCTTTAAACGTGCATTTATGAGAGGATCAGAAGCTATTGGTATGCAGGTAACGAGCTCTAATTTTGACTATTCTAATGTTAGAAATGGCAAATGGGATGGAGTTAATATTCAAGATGCCACATTTAATTATGCTGATTTAGAAGGTGTTTCGCTAGCGAATGCTAAACTTAGTCAAGTTAAGATGCAGCATGCGATGCTTGAAAAAGCAATATTGAACGGTTGTGAAATTATTGAATCTGACTTAACTGGCGCATTTCTTGAGGGAGCTAAGGTCAGAAAAGCAAAAATTCAAGATACAGTACTTAAGGACGTTGATGCACGAGGGATTGATTTAACAGAGACTGAAATTGATAAGCTTTGCAAACTTGAAGGAGCAGATCTTGATAATGCAATAATGAAAATGGTAAAGGCGGACGGAGTTAATTTCGTTGGTGCTCATATGGATGGTGCGAACTTAGAGCATCCTCAGATGAAAGAAGCTGTTCTTGAAGGTGTAAGCATGAGATTTTCTAACCTTGAAGGAGCTGTTCTTGAAGGGGTTAGGGCTAACGGTGTTGATATGACCGGCGCGAACGTGACCGACATAAAGGCAAAAAAAGGGCAGTTTAAAGAAGCAATTTTAGAAGGTATAGAAGGTCAAAAGGCGGATTTTACAGAAGCAGTTATGGAGGGTGCAAAACTTAGAGGAGCTAAAGTAAAAGAAGCAATAATGGAAAAAGTTAACTTGAAAAAAGCTGACTTGCGTGACGCTGAGCTGCAAAAGGCAAATCTTAGAGATGCTGAAGTAGAAGGTGTTAAAATTAATGAAGGGACAGATATTAATCAGGCAGAGATCACTGGAGTAAAAGGGACGGCCATTCATGAGGGGGTGGATGGTGTAGAAAAACCAATGAAGCTTGAGACCAAAAAGGAGATTGATGCACAAGTTCATGCAGCAGAAGGCAAGGGATTTTTCTCTAAATTAGCTGGTAATGTATTAAAAGGGATTGGAGGAGGTTGTAAAAAAGTTGCGGATTTTATTCGGCAGCCAATTAGTACAAAATGGGGGCGAATAATAGGCGCAGTAGCAGGAGCTCTAATTGTTGGGGCTATTGTAGCAAGTGCAGTTGTAACTGGCGTGGCAAGTCTAGTAGTTATTGCTGGCGCTGTTGCTGGTGCGGTTGCAGTGGGGGCTGTTGGGGGCGCTGTAGCGGGACATTTTGGAGCTAAGCATATGGGGCTTTCTACCGTTGCAGCTGGTGTTGCAGGGGGGGTGTTAATTCCTGGTCCT
Organism: Rickettsiaceae bacterium; assembly: GCA_021741285.1. Classification (GTDB taxonomy): domain Bacteria; phylum Pseudomonadota; class Alphaproteobacteria; order Rickettsiales; family Rickettsiaceae; genus Megaera_A. Next base: position 1,782 of record JAIOYD010000114.1, read on the forward strand.
GTAGGTGTTGGAGTGGGCTTAGCTGTGGGAGTAGGCGCCAATAAGGCAGTTAAAGTAGCTACAGGTATAGTTATTACAGGTACAGAGCAGTCAATAGATGAGCTTGTTGGCAATGTTGTAGATGGTGTAGGTAATGGTGCTAAGAGGTTAGGAGAACATATAGGAGTATCGGAAGAGCAAGAGAGATTAGTTGCTGCTAAGAAAAAATGTCAAGAAAACTATGTTGCTCCAGAAAGAGAGCCTACTAGAGGCAAAGGGCATGGCAAAGAAGCATTTGTACAGGGGCGTGAAGAAGCTTTAAGGTTAGATGAAATGGGAATTCAAGTTCCACCACAAAGTGTTAGTAAGGAGAAACCAAAAACTCATAGCCTAAATGATGGGCTAAAAAGCGTTAAAGAGACGCTCAGTAGAAGCGAACCAGTTGTGGAAACAAGGCCGCGTTCTAGGTCGTCAGTAGGCTCTGTTAGGGAAGTATGATGATATAATGAATAAAACTGAATCTGGAAAAACGTTATTTATGGAGAGCAATGGTTCACATAAGAAAAAGCAGGCTGCTGCAGGGCGCGTGCTTAAAATTACATCACTAACAGTAGATAATACCAAAGGGACAAGTCATAAAGAGGGAATCAAGTTTATATCGGAGAAAGTCAAACAATCCGATATAGCATCATATATTTTATGGCTTAGTAATAGAAAAAAAGGAGAACATTCATTTAATCATTTTCTTACAAAGCGAGACTCTACAAAGAATGCGAAAACTATCATTGTTGCTGACTTCTCTAATTTAACGATTGGTAGCGCCAAAGCTCGAGAATATTTGGATTTGCGATCGGCAAGTTTTATTGGTTCAATATTTCATAATACCAGTTTTATTGGTTGCGATTTAAGAAATGCAAAATTTTGTAGTGTTCACTTAGAAAAAGTCTTTTTTAAGGAATCTAGTCTCAGTTTTGTTGATTTTAGCCGTGCTGATTTAAGTAGTTGCCGTTTTGATAAGAGCTATTGCTCTGCGCCGTGGAATGTAATTGAAGGAGTGAAATTTAGCTCTACTGTCTCATGCATTCGCGTATATGCAGATATTAAAAACGAAATAGCAAAAAAGAATGAACAACAGAGGTTGCTTGATAATAAGCATATGCAGCTTGAAGAAGTCAAGAAGCGCACACCTTTTTTGACTAAAATTGGAGTAGCCTTAAGATTATGTAAAGCGGTTGGAGAATATAGTAAAGTCCGTCATGAGTACAAAAAAATGAAGGAAGGGGAGTTTCATTTTGATCGTATTATTCATGGTAGTTTTAGTAATATATTTAAAGGAGAAACCTTTATATTTGATCCAATTTCTTTACCAGGGGAAGCAGGTAGTGATAATAAAATTAGAAAAAAATACGTTACTCTAACACGTGAACATTTAGTGGAGTATTTGAAGAGGCAAAAGCAAACAAAAACTTTATCATTGAATGATTTTGCAAAAGAGCTTTATATAACCTCAATTACTAAAGAAATTAAGCATGATAAAGAACTTAAGATTATTGCTGACCTATCCAGCAAGGTAAATATGTTTGGTAACAATGAGTGGAGTAGATTGGATTTATCAGGACTAGATTTTACTAATGCTGATTTATCAGGCTCTAATTTTGCTGGGTCTAATTTAAAAAATAGTAACTTTAAAGGCTCAAATATTAGTAATGCTAGTTTTGAAAGTGCCGTGGTAACTGAGGGAGTTTTTCTAAATACAGTAGCAATAAATAGCAATTTTTATAATGCTGATATAACCGGTAGCCGTTTGGAAAAATCAGATTTTTCTGGTGCTATATTTAGTTGGAGTAAGTGCTCAGCTGCAATTTTAAGTGATATAAAAATGGATTATTTACAAGCAAATAACTCTGTTTGGAAACTGGTGAAATTGGAGAGAGTTTCTTTAAATAATTGTGATTTAACCGCTACGGATTTTAGAGGAGCAAAATTTTTAAAAATTCAAGCTAAGAGCTCATTATTTAATGATAGCCTTCTGAATAATATGCATTTGGATGACTGTGTTTTTGACAAATCTATATTTGATAGAGTTACAGCTATTCATACAATTTGGGATAATTGCATTGCTAATCAAATCGAAGCAAGAAGATCAAATTTTACAGGGAGTAAATTTGCTGAAGGAAGTCGATTTGAAAAATCAGATTTCTCATACTCTATTTTTGATGGAGTTAAAGCACCAAGGGGACATTTTGCAGGGGCGGTATTCAACCACATAAAGGCTGGATGTAGCAAATTCGCTGATAGCTGTTTTGAAAAGGCTTCGTTTAAATTTTCCGATTTAAATAGTTGCCTTATGAGTCAATCCAATTGCCAAAAAACTGATTTTACAGGAGCTAAATTATTTAATGTTACAATGACTCGTGGTAATTTTAAAGGCTCAGCTTTGATTGGGGCTAGCGTTCAAGACTCTGATCTGAGCGGAGCAAATTTTGAAAATTCTAATTGGAAAGATTTGCATGTTAAAGACTCTATACTTAATAACATAAATAATTATCGCGTTCGCATTAATGATAATACTGAACTTGTCGGTTGTGCTTATAAAGCTCTTGAAGGCCAATTTTACCATTATGATGAAGAGAATTTTATGGATATAATGTTTATTGAACAGTTTGAATCTAATTTAAAACGAGTGGCAAAAGCTAAAAAGATAAGAGCACTAGGTTTCTTATCTTATGCTTTAAAATGGTTTCTTAATGGGTACAATATTTCAAATAAGGAAGTAAATAAGTTACATAATTATAAGTTGCATAATAAAAATGAATTAAAAAAATATTTAAAAAAACTTATATCAGAAGAAAATCATGGACAGGATGCTAGGTTGTTTAGAATAAAAAATTTTTATAATGAGAGCCTATAACAAAGATAGTGAATTGAGACTTGCTATAAAATATTAAATAGTTTATGCTGCCAGTTGATTACAGAGAAGTAGTAAAGATTTTTTTCTGTCGTCAGTTTCTTAATTATCGCGGGGTGGAGCAGTCTGGTAGCTCGTCAGGCTCATAACCTGAAGGTCGTTGGTTCGAATCCAGCCCCCGCAACCATAAATATAGCTATAAGTCACTCTTTAACTTCTTTTTCATATATGAAGAGGTTACTTCTTAGGTCTTTCTATCTTTCCGATACCAGTCAATTATATAACTATATATAAAGCAACACGCTCCTATGGTAATAAAACTATCGGCCAGATTAAATGCTGGGAAAGACAATTCCTGATAATGAAAATATAAGAAATCAAAAACTGCACCCCGAAATATTCGATCAAGTAGATTACCAAGTGCGCCTCCAATTATAAACGCCAATCCTATTTGAAAGAAAATACTTTGAGACTTATAAAATATGTAGGATAAGTAAATAATGATAAAACTATTAAAAGCTAAGAATACGTAGTTACTATATTGGTGATATTCACGAAACAAGCCAAAACTAATGCCGTAGTTCCATGCGTAAACAAAGTCTAAGAAAGGAAAAATTTCCTTCAGATATCCAGGCTTAGTTTTTAGATGAGAGATAAGCAGAGTTTTTGAAGCCTGATCAGCTCCAACTAAAAGGAATATCAGGAATAAATAATAGACTAATGTTTTTTTAGTCATTAGACCTCTTGTGTAATTAATTTCTATGGGTAATTTTATTGTCAAATCCGCTTCCGCTCCTTAAATATAAAAGCATAGCAGCTCTGCTTCGTTTTTTCTAAAAGATCCTTCCTATGTAATTTATTACCCAAGACGTCTAGTATCATTTTGGGAAGGCTAGCTTCTGGTATAAGCGCGGGGGGCTGCCACCTACTAAAAGTATATATGATTTTAGTAGCTGTTTAATATAGTTTTATACTTGGAACCTCGGCAGCTGTAAGCTCAATTT
>JAIOYD010000115.1 GCA_021741285.1 Rickettsiaceae bacterium
ATGGCACCAAAATTTTACGTCCTTGGCAAGGGATATATACAAAAAATAAAGATGCGACCATTTATTTTAAAAATTCCTGAAATTACGTCAGAAATTTAGAATTTTGACGCAGAGACTAACAACTGTGGAAGGCAACTGATAATTTAAAATACCTATTGCAAAGGTAAAAATAATTTATAGTTATTTAAATTGCCTTAGCTATTCTTATATAATCTTGTGACGATAAATTTTCTGCCCTAAGTGTTTGATCTAGAGCTAATTTTTGAAGAATTTCTGTAATATTTGGTATTATTTTTCCCAAAGATGATTTTATCATTTTTCTTCTGCCAGAAAAAGCGGCTTGAGTAATTTTCTCAAGTCTATCTCGAACTATTGGCTCAGGGACCTCGTGTTTTGGTACTAATCTTACAACACTCGACCATATTTTAGGCTCAGGGTAGAAAGCTTTAGGACTAACATCAAAACATTTTTCTACTTCACAAAAAATCTGACAAAAGATTGAAAGGCGACCATAGGATTTACGGTTATGGGAAGATACTATGCGATCAACTACTTCTTTTTGCAGCATCAGAGTCATACTGTTTACATGCTCAATTTGATATAGCCAATTGGTTAATAATTGACTACCGATATTATAAGGAAGGTTTGCAACTATATCTATTTTATTATTATTGATCTCCGATAGAGACACCTTCAAGGCATCAGCATGCTTAATCTGGAGAATTGGATATGAGAGTTTGATTTCTTCAAGTAGCGGCAAGCATCTGGTGTCGGTTTCTATAACGCATAAATCTTGGGGGGTTGATTTTAGTATAGACCTCGTCAATCCAGCCGGTCCTGGGCCTATTTCCAGTACGTTCGAAGATTTATCAATTTGAGAGAATTTAACAATCTTATCGCATAAAGATTCATCAAATATAAAATTTTGTCCATACTTTTTGAGGGGAGCAATACCGTGTTTACTTGCTAGTTTCGCGATGGACAGAAGCATCTATAGTTTCTTAATTTGAAAGCATCATTTTAATGTAAGCTTTAGATTTTAAATCCTTAAAGAACTTTGTTGCTTTTTGAGACATTTTCTTATTAGACAAGAATGTTTCTATCTTACTTAAGTCTCCTGAAGAAACGGTCGACGCTTTCTTACACACGAATACTAGTTTATATTTGTTATCCTCTTTATATACGCTACTAGAAGTTCCAACTCTGGTATCTTGAATAATCGATTTGGTGCTAGGTGGCATATCACCTAATTTTCTATCAAATTTTTCAGCATCAGCAAAACTATCATAAAGTTTTTGATCAACTTTATTGCAATCATAAAGCCTTTTCTTCAAATCTTGCATTTGTTTATGATCATTAGACTGGTTGCCTTTAGACGTAAAGATCCATGCTTCGACCTTAAATTCTGGAGTGGCAGTATTTATAACTGCTACATCTAGCTCGGAAGGAGAAACAGAAACAGAGTTTGATAATGATGAAATGATATGGTGCTTAATAAGCTCACTAGCCATTTGTTTTCTAAAGCTCTTTATTTCCAGACCGCGCTCTTTCAGAAATGCTTTCATACCGCCTTTAGGCATATTATTTCTTTGTTCTATTGTGCTAATCGCATTATCAATTTGCGCTTCTGTTATTTTTCCTCCAACGCTAGCAGCGTGTTGATTCAGCAGTTCTTCTTCGATCAGAACATTGATAAGGCCATTGTTTAATTGTGCATCAACTGATGGATTTGAATTATCGATGTTGTTAAGTACCAAGACCATTTTTTTTCTTGATTCAAAATCATATTTTGTAATTGGTTGATCATTGACTAACGCAATTATATCGGGTAAAGAGGCAAAAACTCCATTAGAGAAGATAATAACAATAATACTGATTAGTTTTTTCATACTTATATTCCCTACATATTTATAGCTTTTAGACCAATCATAAAGGTCTTAGTTCTTGTTTTCTTGACGCCTCTTACACTATCCTGCAAGAAATTATCTGTAACCGTGCCACTGATACTAACACAATCAAATAAATATGTCACCTTGATACTTCTTACTAAAATCTTTGTATGATTTGTTGAAACATCCAGCCTTGCTCCGGTCCCTACCCATAGATCTTTTTTAAGCTGATAATTCACATCAAAATTTAGTTGAGACATTTTGTCTTGCTCAGGTTTAAACTCATCTTTAGCAAAATATTTTGATATGTTGTGAAGCTCAGTAAAGGTTGTTGTAGCATTAAACTTCTCTGCCGAAGCCATTATTCCAATTTCATTTCTAATAGGTCTTAGCTCCTTATCTCGGCGAAATCTGTAAAATATCTCAAAATTATCTTTCAAATCAAGGGTGGCGTTACCTACATAGTCTGAATTTCCGCTTTCAGAAACGTTATTCTTATGAAACAATTGACCAAGAAATGCATCAACATAAATATGATTAGACATTAATGACGAATTAATACCATAACTAAGTCTTGTGCCATAATCATGGTGGTCAATACCACTAAATCTATTAGGGAGGAAAATGTTATTTTCTGAAAGTTCATTCCTATTTGAATCCACTAATGCAACTTTATTAAACCTATTTTCGAACTTCCTGCCTAATACTAACATGGCGGTAGGTTCAAGTTTTAAACTAGATTCACTAAATGATTTAATTAAAGGATACCGCCAGCGGGTTCTGAATTCTGGTATATTTCTATATAAAACACGTTGGTGCTCTAGTAATGTATTTTTATCTATAGAGTCTACCCAGTATAGGTCTCCTCGGTTTGCAATGGAATAGGTCATCATGTGCCCATTATTTGTAATGACATTATTCATTAACTCTAAATCTAGGGAAGTTCTTGCTAAGGCTAGGTTTTTTGGCTCTTGGTAAGCAATAGTATTACTTTTAACATTGAGCAATATAGTTTCATCCTCATTAAAACTGTAGACTTTCTTAGTCTGAACACTAGGGAAAACAAATGGAATTTGTATTTTTTTCTCGTTCACCCTCAAATCTTGAAAATAATAACCCTCTAAAGAAAAATAATCTCTTGTATCAACAGTGTTAGTATAAATTTTAGAAGTAAGATATGAGTCAAATATTTCATGATAATTAGTAAGGTAAGCTTTGTCTGATGCCCTTTTAATATCGAAACCAAAATTCACTCTGCTGCCTACAAAATTTCCTTTAGCAAAAACATGGTAACGACCGGGCCTTGAATCCTTATTTCCCTTTTTTCCATCTGATTTACTTAGCGGTGGGTTACCAAAACTTCCCCTAATATCATAATAACCATTTTTTAGTTTATGGCGGAATTCTGTCTCAAATATAGTATAGTATCTTGATACTCTTGGACTAATTGTTGCATCAATATTAGGCTTTGGACGAAAATAAAAAGGAATTAATAAATTATCTTGTTTTATTTGGGGACCAAGAATACCTGATTGGGCTTTAGCGTTTGGAGATGGATGAGAGAAATAAGGCAAATAAATTAAGGGTATTCCATAAACTTCAAAAAATAAATTTCTATAAGTAATTGTCTGCTTATCGTAATCAATGTCAGTTTTACCAGAACTTATCTGCCAAATTGGTGTTTTGCTACAATTGAATTCACAAGGAGTAAAAACTGATTTTTCTAAAATAACTCTGTTCTTTTTTACCCTTTTTGCACTTCTTGAAACAATGACAACATTATCGTCAAGTTTTGCCATAAATTCTTCGATGATACCTTTTTTTAATTTATCTTTAAAAACTGCCTTTTCTCCGTAAATTGTCCTGCCCTTTTCATCGATTATTCTTACATTACCCTCGGCATACACCACATCTTTGTCCACATCATAATGCATAACGTCCGCATGGAGTATGTATTCGTCCATTTGGATAAACACATCACCTGTGGCGGTAATAGTATTATTATTAGCATCATAATGGGCTTCTTTTGCCTTCATATTTGCGCCCTTTTGGCGCGAAGCGTAAGCAAAATTAGTTATGAAACTAAGTAATAAAATTGCAATTAATAATTTGCAAAAAAACTTCATTTAAATTAGTCTATTCAAAGTAAAATATTCTCGATCATACATGATGTTAGACGATTATTTAACAAATAACGTAAGCAAAATTGATTTTTCTGTCTCTGAAATTTCTAGCAAGATTAAATGGCTGCTAGAAAACAATTTAGGAACCGTTAGAATCAAAGGCGAAATTTCTGGATTAAAAATTGCCACCTCCGGCCATGGCTATTTTTCTTTAAAGGATGAAAATGCGATTCTGGCAGCAACTTGCTGGAAACCTATTTTAGCTAGGATTAACTTCAAACTAAACGATGGTTTAGAGGTTATAGTAACCGGTAAGATCACTGCTTATGCTGGCCAGTCGAAATATCAAATATCCGTCGAATTGATAGAGCCCTCTGGTGTTGGCGCTTTCATGAAAATACTTAGTGAACGCCGCCAAAAGCTAGAAAAAGAAGGCCTATTTAGGCATGAATATAAACAAAAAATCCCTTTTTTTCCTAGAAAAATTGGTATCATCACTTCAATCACCGGCGCTGTAATAAAGGATATAATTCACCGTATTTCAGACCGATGCCCCACGCATTTAATTATTTGGCCAGTTAGTGTTCAAGGAGAAATATCTGCTGGGGAAATATCAAATGCTATAGATGGCTTTAATAAACTACCTCTTACTTTAAAACCAGATTTACTAATCATAGCAAGAGGCGGCGGGTCTATTGAAGATTTATGGTCCTTTAACGAAGAAATTGTAGTAAGGGCTGTTTTTAACTCTACCATACCAACAATTTCAGCAGTGGGTCACGAGACAGATTATACATTAATTGATCTTGTCTCTGACGTTAGAGCTCCAACACCAACTGCGGCAGCTGAATTTGCTGTCCCCGTTATTGCAGATTTGAAATATACATTAAATCTCTTTACTGAGCGTATTTCTAATCGTTTTGCAGATTTAATAAAATATTATATGCATAGACTAAATAGTAATGAACGTATTTTACAACAAATTCAAAGTACTATAAATAATAATATTCAACGCCTAGATGATCTCTCATTTAGGCTGGTAGGCGCACTACCAAACCTGCTGAAACAGAAGCAATTATATCTTGTGCAATTCTCAATTGAGCGACTTAGGCCTACTAAAATACTTACCTATAAATATTTGCAATATAAAAATATGAGTAAAAACCTTTTAGGTAAGAAAGACTCCTTGCTTTTTCCTATTGAACACAAATTAGCTTTGAATTCATCTTTATTATCAAGTCTAGACTACAATAATGTTTTAAATCGTGGATTTGCTATGTTAAAAAATAGTGAAGGTAGGATCATTTCGTCTTTGTCTGATGCTCAAAAAAGTTCATCTCTGCAACTCAAAATGAAAGATGGAGAGATGAACGTTGTTAAACTCACGCCCCATCTTTAATCAATTACCATAAATAACTGCCTATAAATTATCTACTATAGGTTAGAAATCACCGCCTGTTGACAATAGAAAAATACTGTGCTAACACTTAAGTAAGTAAATACTTAATTGACATGTTTACTTATTAGACCTCTTGCATAACCTCTTTAAAGCTCGAAATTATAAATTCCGGCAATTAAGTTGAATCTTAAACCGAACCGTTTTCTTCTATTTCTGTAACGATCGGCGATAATTTTAAATCTTTTAACCATACCAATTA
>JAIOYD010000116.1 GCA_021741285.1 Rickettsiaceae bacterium
TTAACTATTTCTTCCTGCTCCATAGAGAAAGCAATATTTTTTTTAACAGAATCATGTTCGGGTCCAAAAAAATTTAGAGCTATTAGAGTATCTTTCTTGCTGTACAAAGACATGTGTCTAACCAGTTTTTGCACTACCTTCTTATCCCCATAAGGTAAGGCAAAGAAAGAGAAAAAATAATCATACTGCCCCGTAAGTTTTATTGAGGCAAAATCTACATTTTGAAACTCAAATCGACCATGAAATATTTTTGCTCTTTCGATAATTATCGCGCCAGAGGATGGATTAATATCATTTGAAGTTACTACCCACCCTTTCTTAACTAAATCAATCTCTTCATTTCCAGGCCCGGAACCAAAAGAAAAGGCACGACAATTAGGACATTGACTTGGAAACAGATATAGTGCACTTTCGTGCAAATAATATAGTGGAGCTCCAACGTATTGATTAATGTAATTGCTCTGGCCTAACGCTGAATTTATTAAACAAAAATAAATTATTACAATATTCCTTACTATACTCATCACTTCTTACCTTTTTCTATAAATAAACGCTGGTTATTTTATTATATCATAAAGCTGAAACTGTATCGTTTCCTTATCTTGCCATTTATTTGTCTTGAGCTTACCTAATATAGATAATTGGTATGACTTTGGTGATAGCAAGACTTTCCCAAGCTCAGTGCCAACCACATTAAAGGCTATGGCAGAAAGTGGTTTGGAACTATAAGAATCTTTAGTTGGAGCAAAAATTACTTTAATGTGCTTTGAGCCCACGATGTCAGCCCTAAGAACGTAAACATCAGAAAACCTAAATACGGGAGCCTGGTTTCCGTTTCCAAAAGGCTCTAGCTTATCGATCTGGGCAAGCAACTCAAGAGTAGCAGCAGCAGTTGAGAGATCAATGTCGTAAAACTCACGCAAATGAGAATCTGTAGATTGTAAATCTTTAGCAAATTTTCGGTTTAAAAATTGTCCAAGCTCATGAATTTGACCTTCTTCTACAATAAATCCTGCCGCCATAGCATGCCCTCCCCCGGCAACTACCAATCCCTTTTGTTTTGCCTCTATAATTTTACAGCCAAAATCCACACCTTTAATTGAACGGCACGAAGCTTTACCTATACCATCCTTCAAAGCAATAATTGCCACTGGTTTATTATATTTCTCCTTTAATCTGCCAGCAACAATACCGATAACACCAGGATGCCAGTTATTACCAACTATAAAAAGGCTAGGATCATTAATTTGTGCCTGAGCTAAACTCATCGCCTCTTCCAGAACCGTGTATTCTATAGCTTTGCGCTCTTCGTTATATCTGTCAAGCTCAGTAGCAATCTCTAATGCTTCTTGTTCAGAAATTGTTGACAAAAGATGAGCCCCCAACCAAGATCTACCAACTCTTCCACCAGCATTTATACGTGGGCCAAGAATGAATCCAAGATGATAGCAATTAGGCGGTTCTTGAATATTGGCAAAGTCAGATAAAGCCCTATACCCGATATTCACTCTATTTTTTGCTACTTTCAATCCTTGCGCAACAAATGCACGATTAAGTCCAGTCAATTGCATAACATCACAAACTGTACCTAATGCTACTAGGTCAAGATATTGCATAAGATCAGGTTGTAGGTTGTTTTTATTAAAAAAATTAAGTTCTTTAAGCGATTTGCATAACGCTACTGCAAATAAAAACGAAACCCCCACTGCTGCTAAATTTTTGCATTCACTTGTCTCATCCAAACGGTTGGGATTAATAACCGCGACAGCATTTGGTAGATTATCCATACTTATATGGTGGTCTATTACTATTACCTCAAGGCCCAAATTAGTTGCGTACTCCAACGCTTCAAAAGCCACTGAACCACAGTCAACGGTAATAACCAGTTTTGTTCCTTGCGATTTAATTTTTTTCATGGCTTCTAGGCTTGGACCATAACCTTCTGTAATACGATCAGGAACATATATACTGGTATTGATTTCAAGTACTCTGAACAGATTTTTTAAAAGAGCAGCAGAAGTCGCTCCATCTACATCATAGTCAGCAAAAATGCAGATTTTTTCATTATCATTTATTGCCTTGATTATTCTATCGACAGCTTTTTGCATATCAAGTAGATGAAAAGGATCGGGAAGTAAGGACTTGATCTTGGGGTTAAGAAACTGCTCCGCCGTGGTAATAGAGCTTACACGCGTGGATATTATTCTTGCAAGAAAATCATCTATTCCAAGATAGCGCTGAAGTTCAGAAACAAAGTTCTCGTCATAAGAATGCGCTGACCAATATTTCCCTGAAATTGACTTGTTCACACTATCTACTCAACAACATTCTGTATGATTATGGTCAACAAAAGTCTTGTGTGCAATCGTAAATAGAAAAAGCGAAGTGATACAAAAAAACAAGAGGTTTAATATTTTCATTTATTCATTAGATATTGGATATAAGCCATGTTTTCTTACAATATACCATATATCAACTCTTGTCATAGTTTTTCAGTAGAATATTTTTAAACTTTCATGTATTTTCTACTACAAGATTAATATGCAATTACTACAAAATATTAATATGAAGGTATTTTATGAATAGTTATTTGCTCTGTGCATATTGCTTTACATTTACAATATTATCTTTTTTTTTAATAAAAACTCTTATAGATTTCAAATCTAGTGAACCACAGAAAAAGAAATAGGATATTTACAATCTTAATCATGCTTTCTCTCTGTTCAATAGGAGTATATATTATACTATCAAATTTGAATGACAATATAGTATTCTTCTACCCTCCTTCCGAAATTTCTAAGATTAAAGAAAATACTAAAGTCCGAGTGGGCGGAATAGTTAAAAATGGCTCGATTACAAGAGAAACAGATAATAAAATACGTTTTATTATCACTGATTATTCAGAAGAATTAGAAATTATCTATCAAGGAATTTTACCAGCTCTTTTCCGTGAAGGACAAGGAATTGTTGCAGAGGGAACCCTACACCCTGCTAGATCATTTTTAGCAATAAAACTACTTGCAAAGCATGATGAAAATTATATGCCTCCACAAATAAAACAACACATTGATAGTGGCAAGCATTAAAAACATCTAAAGATATAGCCATATTGTCAATCATCATACTGCCTACCATATTTGATGAATAACTAGCTATTAGTCGGGATTATTTTCGATGCTATGTTACCTGGCGTAATAATATTAAAAGAGAATATAATTATGTTTGGTAGTTTTTTAGCCAATATTGGCAGTGGCCTTGGAAAATATTTTGGCGGCGGCATATTATCAACCATAGGTAGATATGGTGGACGATTGTTAGGTGATTATCTTGATAGTCAATGGCTTCATCGAACAAAAACTGTTCATAAATTTACCAACGTTAAAGATAGTTTTTCTATATGCACGGCAAAATATGGCTCACCTATTCCTTTAGTATTTGGTCGTATGAGAGTTCCAGGCCAAATTATTTGGGCCGATCGAATCACTGAAAAGCCTCATACTTCAAGCACATATAGTCACTTTAAGAATAAGCATTTGACAAACTTGAATATTTTGCTAGCTTTGCCATGGCGATTTGTGAAGGAGAGATTCTGGATATTGGCAGAGTATGGCATAGCAATGAATTACTCGACCTTAGCAGATATAATTTTAGGCTGTATAATGGAGATGAAGAACAACTTCCTGATCCATTGATATCCTCTAAGTCTAAAGAACCAACGCCAGCTTATAGAGGAATTGCTTATATTGTTTTTTACGAACTACCACTTGCTGATTTTAGTGATAATATTCCTAATTTTACCTTCGAAGTCACAAGAAAAGCTAATGTAAAACAAGATACCTCCGTTGAAGACCTAGTGAAATCTATTGTTATGATTCCTGGATCTGGGGAATATGTATATGATACCAAAATTCAAGAAAAATCTGTAGTTACGCCCTTTGGTGCAGTTATAGCTACTACAAAAATCAATTCCCATAATCATTACAATATCGCAAATAGTGTCTATAGCCTTAACCAGCTACAAATGACTTGTCAAAATATTCAATGGGTTTCTCCTGTTGTATGTTGGTTTGGCAATAGCTTAGACGCTAGGGAATGCGTTATTAAACCGGCTATTGAGTTTAAAGAAAATGATTTGAGATATTCTGAAGAATGGATAGTAGGGAAATATAATCGAAACACTGCCTATGAAATAACTAAAGATGAACACCAAAACCCTATCTATGGAGGCAGTGTCAATGATGCAAGTGTTGTTAGGTATTTGATTGAGCTTAAATCAAGAAAATTAAAGATTATGTTTAACCCTATGTTTTTTCTTGATGTTCCTCAAAAACCCTGGCGCGGCAGATTAACATGCAAAGCCCAATATATTATAAATTTTTTCGAGAAAGAGCATGGTTACAATGACTTTATTATACATTATGCAAATCTAGTAAAAGATCATGTAGATGCATTTATCATTGGTTCAGAGCTTATCGGACTAACAAAAGTCAATGTTGATAATGTATTTCCGGCAGTTGATGAATTAATAAAACTAGCACAAAAAGTAAAGCAAATTGTTGGACCGCACGTTTTTGTCTCTTACGCAGCAGATTGGTCAGAATATCATCACACTGAAGGTGGATGGTTTAACCTTGATCCGCTATGGGCTTCTAAAGATATTGATTTTATTGGTATTGATGCATATTTCCCCGTTACTGAATCTGTATTATCTGCCATTACTCCCGAAGAAATTGCCCTTGGGTGGACAAAAGGCGAAGGATATGATTATTACATAGATAACATAGATCGCAACATAAAGCATCCGTTAAACCAGGGATATGCATGGAAAAATTTACGATACTGGTGGGAGAATACTCATAAAAATCCTAATCAAATAGTTACGGCTTGGATACCCCGCGCAAAGCCTATCTGGTTCACTGAATTTGGTTTTCCATCAATTGATAAAGCACCTAATCAACCAAACGTGTTCTTTGATCCAAAATGTATTGATGGTGGTGTGCCCCACTATTCCAATGGAGAGATTGATTTTTCCATCCAAAGAAGGGCTATTCGTGCTTTCTTAGAATATTGGAATACACAAGAATATATTGAGCAAATGTTTCTATGGACTTGGGATGCAAGGCCGTACCCGGCATGGCCTCATATGAATGTCTGGAGGGATGGACATTTATGGGAAAAAGGACACTGGGTGAATAATAAATTTGGTGTATGTAGCGTTGCCTCGATCATTCTTGAAATATCAAAAAAATGCGGTATTGATACTAATCGTGTTGAGGTGGCTTCTGTAGATCAACCGGTAGAAGGTCTTTTGCTCAGTAATCGCATTACAGCTATTGATGCAATCAACACTCTACGGGCATCATATTTCTTTGATATTAACGCTAATGACCGCGACATAATAGCTTTTGTAAGCCGAATTTATGGAAAAGAAATTCTTGTTGACTCTGCTCAATTCTTAAAGCTATCAAATAATTCTTACATTGAAGAAATAGAAATACCTAAAAACATAACATGTATTAGTTGAGATTTAATCTTACATTTAGTAAAATCAATAGATTATTAAATGAGGATTAAAATGAATTTAAATCAAAAACTAATAAAACCAAAAATAGGATTACTAGAACTAGCAAAAAGTTTAGGGAATATCTCG
>JAIOYD010000117.1 GCA_021741285.1 Rickettsiaceae bacterium
AAACGTTGTGCGCTTGATTCCCGTCAATCTGCGAAACTCTTCTTGGGCTTCACACTTTATTTGTTCAAACCTCATCTAATATCCTTGCTTTAAAAGCAACCAGTTTAATCAATCCCTGCGGTTATGCAAGAGGTCTACTTGTGTCGTTTGGTCGTTGTGTAAGATATTCATCATAAAATTTTTCAATAGGTTCGATATTAATCCCACTCCATCCTTCAAGATAAAAATGCTTTGTTACAGAATCGATGTTAGGGCTATTCGCTCCAACATCAATGTAATGACCGTTTTTTATATTAGATAAAGCTATAGAAAGTATATAATCTTCATAAAACTGAGCGTAAAAATTGGGGTTGCCACCTTGTCTTGGCACTGGACATGTAGCGCTAAAATAGGCTTTACTTAATTCAAGTTTGACTGGTTTGATATTTATTATCAATAATGTACAGCATGTAAAAATAACGACTAGAATAATAATTTTTATTTTCATAATTACCTACCTTATTTACTATTTCTCTAATGTAGCAATTAATATATTAACATTATCTAAACATAATATTAATATTTTAATAATATTTTAGTAAAATAATTTGTAAATTAGTATGGTATTTTGCAAACTATAAGATTCTAAAATTGATATGAATTACTATCTGGCCCTGGTTTACACTGTATATTGGGGTTTTTATGTAATGAAGAATATATGAATAAAAAATTAGGTTGAATTGGCTTATATTGTTTACGGAGAAAAAGCTAAAAAATAAGGTGACAAAGAATTCAACATGAATTCGCATTTTTTTATTGTTTTAAGTAGAAATTTTTACTATTATTGAAATAATATCACTTTACTAATTTAGTTTTCATGAGTAAATTAGTAAATAATATGTCCTAGTACATTAATCCAAAAGCTTCCACTCAAGGAAGAGATTATTAGTACAAGCAATACAATTAGAAAGAAAAAGAGTTGTTTTTGAAGAAATTTTGAATTATTTTTTATTAACCATAATAACTTAGCTTATAATTTTATTTATTATTACCAAAACTATGACATTAAATTTAGATATAATTATTGTAACGGGATTTTTGATTGTAAATTTAATATTTGGCCTCCTCTCTGGACGCGGTATAAAAAACATCCAAGAATATTCTCTTGGTAACAGAAATTTTTCTACAGCAACTATTGTTGCAACTATTGCTGCAACTTGGATTGGTGGCTCTAATTTTAGTATAACAATAGCAGAGACTTACAAGCAAGGGATGTTCTTCTTATTATGCAGTCTAGCCGAAGCAGTGTCTTTTGGTCTAATTGCCTATTTTTATGCTCCTCGTATGGCAGAATTTTTAGGCAAATTATCGATAGCTGAGGCAATGGATAGTATATATAAAAATAACTATGTAAGAATCATAATAGCTATAGTTAGCACCATTCCTGGGATAGGTAGGGTTGCAATGCAATTTTTGGTCATGCAGGCCTTATTAAATCTATGGCTTGGTATTCCTGGGATATACGCTACTGCAATAAGTAGTTTAATAGTAATTATTTATTCCACTTTTGGTGGTATTAAAGCAGTAACTTTTACTGATCTGATTCAGTTTTTTGCTTTTGGCGTTGTCACTCCAATGACTGCATTCTTAGTTTGGAAATCGTTCAATAATAACGATATGATAATTAGTGCAATAATGACGGATCCATTATTTAATTATAACTCAATTTCTGATTCTCAAAAACAAGGCATGAGTGCTACATTATACTTATCCTTATTTTTAATGGTACCTCTTCTCGACCCAGCTATTTTTCAAAGAATATCAATGGCTAAAAATACATTGCAGGTATCTAAATCCTTTATTATAGCTATATTCTTTATTCTTCTTTGTGATGCTCTAGTACATACTGTTATTGGAGTTTTATTTAGGGCTGATACTCACATTATTGATTTAAATGCAGACAATGTTATACAATATGTAGTGGATCATTATCTAAATTATGGATTCAAAGGAATTTTTATTGTCGGTATAATGGCAATGATTATGTCTACCGCTGACTCATATATCAATTCTTCAGCGGTATTACTTGGTTATGATTTCCCCAAGTCTATTGGAATAAAATTAACAGAACAAAACCAATTGCGGTTGGTACGATTTTCTGCTTTGTTTATTGGTCTTGCTTCTCTATTAGCTAGTTTATTTGCAAAGAATTTATTAGAGTTACTTTTGTCTGTATATAGTTTTTATATGCCAATTGTTACTCTACCTTTTACATTAGCTATTTTTGGTTTTCGTAGTACTGCCAAGGCTTTATTGATTAGTATGGCTGCGGGATTTGTTACAGTGGTTTATTTTGAATTATTTTCAGCAAAATATAATATAATATCTGGTATACCTGGCACGTTAGTTAGCTTTGTATTTTTTATAGGAAGCCATTACCTACTTGGTGAAAAAGGTGGATGGGTTGGTATTAAAGACAAAGAGCCGCTTAATGCTTTAAGATTAGCAAGAAAAAGAAAAGTCTATTCTTTTATTCACTCAATAAAAAATTTCAGTTTAGTTAAATGCTGCCAGAATAACACCCCGAAAGAAGAAAGGATTTTTGTCTATTTTGGATTATTTTGCATAGTAATAGTCTTCTCTTATGCTTATTCACTTTCAAGAGATATACAGGAAGAATATAATTTTATACTTAATTTTATCTATTACTCAGTACTAACTTTATCAACTATATTCATTACTTATCCATTTTGGTCCGAGAAATATAGAAGTGAAGGGTTTATATCCATTTTATGGAATATAGCAGTATTCTATAATTTAGCTTTTAGCAGTAGTTTGCTAGTTGTTATTGGTCAATTTAATCAAATGCAGATAACTATTTTGATGACAAGTTTGATTACTTTAGCAGTTTTAATGCGTTGGCAAATTGCTATATTAATGATTGTAGGTGGAGTGGTAGCTAGTATTCAATATTATAAAATGCATAATGGAATAAGCGTTTTACCAGATTATGGGATGCAATTCAAAATAACTTACTCATTACTTCTGCTAAGTGGTATATTAATTGCTTTTTTTAAGCCTAAACAACAATATCAAGAGTTAACTGAAGAAAGTAACTTGTTTTTATCTGGTAAAGTTGGCGATCAAAAAAAAGAACTATCTAGATTGCAAGAACTTAAAAACGAGTTCTTACGAAATATTGAGCACGAAGCACATGCGCCTATTACTGGTATTACTAGTATGGGACAAGTTTTGTGGGAAAGGTACGATAAATTTACAGAAGTACAAAGGCGTGAAGCTACGCAAGAAATAGCCAAAAGCTCAGAACGATTAACTAGTTTAGTAAATAATTTGATTGATATATCAAAACTTGAGAATATTAACTATAAGTTAAACAAAACCCCAGTAAATTTAACTAATTTAGCCTACAAAAGATTAGAAATCTGTCAAAAATTATATATCGAAGAAAAAGATAAAGAAAATATAAATTTTGTTCTGAACATAGAGGATAAATTAGTTATCTGGTGTGATGAATATTACATTGCACGTACTTTTGATAATATTATCATTAATGCTATACAATATTGTAAAAAAGGAACAATTACTCTTACGTTAAAATCAATAAAAAACCATACCGTTGAATTTAGTGTAAAAGATGAAGGAATTGGTATCCCAAGAGAAGAATTGCTAGATATTTTTGATCCTTTTATAGTGAGTTCTAAGACTAAAACATCAGCGGGGGGAAGAGGTATAGGATTAACTTTGTGCAAAAAAGTTGTTACTGCTCATAATGGTGCTATTACAGCTACTAGTAGCAAAGATAAAGGGTCATTATTCCGGGTTACTTTACCTCAAGAAACTGATTTCTGTTTCTAAGATTTCTGTTACTGTTAAATAACATATAGCATATAATACCAATCTCTCTTAGCAAAATCTATTTTGCTTCTACATTGACTGTTAGACAATATGGGACCTTACGGTAATAGACTTGCCACATAAGTCAATTTATAGTTAATTCGGATGAACTTGCCTTCGTTCCTCATGCACATTTGAGTACCTTGCGGTGCTCGGCTTAGTTTTTCTAAAAATTTCTCAACTATTCTTGACTTATGCAGGAAGTCTAATGAAATGAGATTATAAGCCGAATGTGAGATGAGATTTACGCCAACAAGATTCAGAATTTATGTGTACAACGAGACCGGAATAATCTCTAGCGTCGTTTAAATACTATCGCATCTGAAACAGGTCGAACTAATTTTTGTCCTTCAGCTTCATCCTTGTCGCCAAAAGATTCATTCACGTATTTTCCATCAATGTACATGGCTGAAGATCCTCCGCCATCAAGGTTGATAGCCTCATCACATCCCATCTCTTTCATAAAGTTTCCTAATTCAAGTATTGTTAGACCAACTGCTTTGCTATTTGTATTCAAATCCTCCAAAATAATTTTTTTCATATCACCCACTTTCATATCTACTATGGAAATATTTTTTTTATCCATCATTTTTTTTACCTCCCTGAAAGTAATGCTTGAAGCTTCTTTTCTATAAACATGTTCGGCAAGAGCAATTACTATATTCCCATCGGCTCTAATACCAAATGCTGATCTAGCATGAACTTCTTGATTTGAAAGGTCATCTTTTACTTTTCCATCAAGCATTAATGAGGGCAGGCCCATAATAGCAAAATTACCTGATTTATCGAAATGACTCGGTGTCCATACAAATTTTACTATTTGCTTAGGTTTGATTTTTTCTAAATCATAAGTAGTTGGAAAAGAAATAACGTAGCCCCCATCGGGGATTTTGCTATTTCCATGTAGAGAGACTTCTTGCACTTTCAGGTCACGATCAATAATAATTTCTTTTCTATCGCGGTAGCTGCTTAGAGTGCTTGGTCCCCAGTTGCGATTGAAATAAAAAATATCTTTGCCTTTAGCAAATCTATTAAATTTCTTTGGCTTTACTATTTCGTTTTCAATTATCATTTCAAGAGATGGGGTAACAACCTCAACAGAGAACTGATCGCCATTTTTAACTAAACAGGCATGCTTAGTTACTCGCATTCCGTAAATTTCGCCATTGCTAACCAGCGTTCCGGTGGGCCGACCATCTTGATTGTCTCCTATCTCAAAAAAACCAGCATTAAGTGCAATTTGTGCATTTTCGCGCTGAGCAATTTCTCCTACTCTTTCACGACCAAAAACCTGGTTGTGAGCAACCGCTAGCGAGGCTTCATATTCTTTGGGATTGATAATCACAACATGGATTTTATGTCCATCTCGTTCTATAAGACGGTATTCATGATCAGCTTTGATAGGCAGGGATAAAAGTAATGCTAAACTTAGAATTAGTGATTTGACAATATTCATAATTTATTTAATGGATTTATATTGTTAGTTATTATAATACGAGCCCTTTAAGTTGTCGCTTTTATTTAAAGGTCTCATCCCATTTATTGTTTAAGAATATAGCATAAGAGATAAAAATTAAGATAATGCTATTGAGCTATAGTCAAAAGTGGTGTATGACAAAAAGAATTAGGTGACGTATCCTGTTGGAAGTTCTGGAAGAACATAACCAACAAAAGGAGATACGTCATGAATGATAATAAATTGGAATTAGTCAAAACGCCAGAAGA
>JAIOYD010000118.1 GCA_021741285.1 Rickettsiaceae bacterium
CAAGAGCGTGCCCAAGAGCGTCAAAGAAGATATGACCAAGAAATAGCAAGAACTGTTGCACAACGTGAGAGTGGATTTTTTAGTATTTTCGCTCGAGCTCGCACAGACTCAGAAGACGCTGCTGTTCGCAGAGCTAGAGGATTGCCAACTAGAGAAGAAGATATTGAAAATAGACGCCATGCTGATCGTCGAAGAGAAATGGGTTTAGCAATTGAAGATATTGAAGATCCAGAGCTTAGGGCTATTGCATCCGGCGGTAGATCTGGACCAAGATTGTAAAATACATGAAATAAACTATGTTTATTTGTATAAATAAAAGTTTTAGTATGAATTTATGCTAAAATATAGATTAAGTCCAGATGCATATGGAGGAAACCATTCTGATTACTTTATTAGTAATACAGGATCCGGCGTTCATATTAGTCAAAAACAATATGCAACCTGTAAAAATACTATAGAAAACGTAATCAACTTTGATTTGCAATATCAGATTGAAGAGTTTTGTCGTCTATATGGTATGAATATGCCTATATGGCCGCCTAAAAGCTATAAAAAGGTAGTATCTCAAATAGCCCCAGAAACAAATCGTGACGATATCCAATGGTGGAAAGTCATGGGCTTTAAAAGATACATTTCAGAACTCCAATCTCTTGCTAATAACATTCAATATTCTGTATCTGAATTTGATATATCATATTGGCATGATATATATGGTAGATTGATGAATAATCTATTTGAGGAATTGGATAACTGCCGTATTGATGTTGAGCTTTATAAGAAATATAAGAGCGAAGCTACTGCATCTCAAATGGAGATAATAGAAACGTTTAAACCGGACACGCATGGTTATGCGGATAGAGTAATCTATTCTGGAACTGAAACCAAAACCGGTAGACTAAAAGTTATTGATGGTCCCAACATTCTTCATCTCAAAAAGGATTATCGTAATATGATTATTTCTTCTCATGGAGATAAGGGGAAGATTGTATATCTTGATTATTCCTCATTGGAGCCCAGGATCCTATTGTGTGTATCTAATCCTTCTCTAATTGGTAGCCTTCCACAAGACATATATTCTAAAATGCTTGTTGACCTAAATCTCTCTGAAAAGATACCAAGAACCGTTGCAAAGACGGCAATTCTTTCAGCGTTATATGGACAGAAGGAAGAGAACACGATCAAGACATTATCAAATTATATTGGTAGCGCCGAAGATTTTCTTAACGTTGTAAATGATTACTTTGGCATAGACAAGCTCAAGGAGAAGTTAGCTGGAGATTTGTTAAAAACTGGTGGACGATATATCTTAAACTATTATGGTCGTCCTATCTTTTGTGAGGACACGAAGCCTTATGCGCTTTTAAATTATTATGTGCAGTCTACAGCGGTAGATGTAGCGATGTTGGGGTTTTTAAATATCGTAAGTCGGTTGAAAGATAATCATCTTACAGATAAGATAAAACCGATCTTCATCTTGCATGATGCTTTGTTTTTGGATATACATGAGGATGCCTATCATATTATTCCAAAGATAGAGAAATTGGGTTCTACTGGTATTAAAGGTTTTAAGAATATAGATTTTTGGTTAAGGTCGGAGTAGAATAACAGATATGATTTGCATATTTACGTGCTGGACTTGTTCCAAGAAGTTAGATCCAGAAGAAACTACTGAAGAATATTTTTTCTGGTGCGATAGAGAATGTTATGATAAAGATGATCGATACCACAATAGAGAAAAAGTTGTTGACCCAAAAC
Organism: Rickettsiaceae bacterium; assembly: GCA_021741285.1. Classification (GTDB taxonomy): domain Bacteria; phylum Pseudomonadota; class Alphaproteobacteria; order Rickettsiales; family Rickettsiaceae; genus Megaera_A. Next base: position 1,756 of record JAIOYD010000118.1, read on the forward strand.
CAAAGATTGCAGACGCAACTCCAAAAAATGAGAAAGAGCAAAGAAAATCTAAAATTCGTGCAGCTCTTGCTCAAATCAATGGAACACATAAAGATTGAAGAAGTTCCCCAAAAGAAAGAAAAGGAAAACTGAAATGGATAGTGATGCCAGGAGCACTTTAGAATTGTTTAATCGCATTAGCGTAGTTGTTGATGTATTGTTAGTGATGTTATTTTTGACTGCCGGTTTATTTGGTTTAACCTTATTGATGCCGGTTAGTTATGTATTAAATCTTACATTACAATCTGTTGCAACTTTAGTATTTTTAGTATTTTGTTTTGCTTCGCTTAAGGGAGCAGAGCATATTACCGGTTTAATCAGAGCAAATCTCGTTCAAGCTGTTGAGGAACAGAAGACGGACGAAGAAAAAGCTGCTCCGGTAGTTGTTAGTAAGAAATCTATTATTGCAGCGGATCCAACTCCAGCCCCTACTCTCACAAACCGAGTTTTAAAGACAACGAAGGTTGTTCTTAAATCTTCAAAGAGTTCTCCACCAACTGCTACTGTTTCATCACGTGAAGCTGTAGTTAAGCGTGGTCGTCCAAAGAAAGATAATTGATATGCCAGCAACAAAAAATCGTTTTTCATGCAATCATCGTGGTTTCGGTAAGTTCTGCCATCGTTGTGCCCAAGCCGACGCTTTAGAAGCCAAGGCTAAGGCTCTTCCAGCCTCCTCTGCGCCCTCTGAAGGCGAGAAAAAGGGAAAGGGCGGTAAGTCTGCTTCTGCGGAAGCAGCGGCTCTTATAGAGGAAGCCAAGCGCCTCCGAGCAGTTACAACGAAACGTTCATCATATGATGATCTACCTGACATTCCAGTAAGCGAGTGATAGAATAGATAATAAAGAAAAACGCCGCCAAGGAAACTTGAGCGGCGTTTAACTTATTAATTTGGTATTAGTATCAGCGGTTGGAACGAAGTTGGCGTTTGACTTCTTCACGAACTATCGCTCTGATACTTTCTTTAACAGTATTAACAGTCTGCATACGTGTCAACTCTCTAGGAGCCACGAGATAGTTGTCAATAATTCCTATTATTCTATCTTTATCCGTTTCTTGAGCTTGAGTTTTAGAACTGATCCTGTTCCACCACTCATAAAATTCTGGATAAGATGAAGAACGAAATTTCGAAATAATGTAACTTGCAAGTTCTTCGGGTTTTTCTGGCAAATCCTTTTTTAAACTTTCTAATGCATCTGTAATAACTTTTTCTTTATCTCGTTGATTGTTACGGTCTAGACCGTAATTTTCAATTGAGTAATATAGTGCCTTTTCAGCATAACTTCCTATTACATCTGCAAAATATTTATTAGCATTTTTATCGTAGTCAAATATACCTTTTGGTTTACCAAATCCAAAAATTTTATCAATTCCTTCTTGTTGCATTTGTTCTTGAACATTTTCTCTGATTAACTGTTTAAGTTGCTTTACTGTAATCTTCATAAGGATAACCTCTTTGTTTCATTTAAATATGTTTCTTTTTATAAAGGTTCTTTTTTTCATCTCTATCCAGTTTAAAGATATGATAGAACAAAATAGAATGATGTTATGAATAAGAAAGCAGACAATCAAGAGTTAGTTCTACAAAAAGTTCAAGAAAACTGGGGAACCTTAAAGGGTCTTGTAAACCGTATAGAAAACCCCGAAGCAAGAGAAGGTGCAATTCATCTATGTGATGATCTCCATGATCGTTTTGCTGTAGCTCCAGCATCTACCAGAACAGATTATGTTGGTTGTTTTGTTGGTGGACTTGTATGGCACAGTTTGAATACTCTTCGTGTTATGAAGGCATTACGTTCTTCTCTTGAGTTAGAGAAGGTTGTAAGTGCGGACAGCATGATTATTCTTGGATTGTTTCATGATCTTGGTAAGCTTGGTAATGAGAGGGAAGATTACTATTTACCGCAATCAAGTGATTGGCACAGAAATAAGGGAATGATGTATGAGATTAATGAAGGAATGGGACATATACCGGTTGCAGTCAGAAGTATCTGGTGGCTTAACCACTATAAGGTTTCATTATCTGAAAATGAGGTATATGCTTTACAGTCGTTATCTTTGAAGAATGGGGAGCAGATAAGTTTTTCACCTTCGTTAAGGGATCCCTGGGAGGCATATTTGTTGCAGAGTTCAGTAAGGGGAGCTTGCATTAAGCATCATGGGATAACGACTCTTACACAAACACCTTGATTTAAAGCTTTCTGGACATATTTAAGGATATGTCAAAAGAAAATTTGAAAAAACTATTAGGGTATTTATTAGAAGCAGATACAGAAATATTCGGTAAATCTTTTAATGATCCGGATAAAAAGCGCCCAATGAGTAATCCTCCGGAGAAGAATACTCCGGAGGAACAAAAGTTTGTAAACAAACTTGATAAATGGTTTAATAGCCATTTAGTAGCAGGTAGCCTAAATAAATTTGCTGATGATTTAGCCCAGTTAATGCCAATTATTAAGTCTGATAAGTATCCAGAATTAAATCCTCCTTCTGGCGATGTATACAGAGGTATGAAATTAACTGTTGATCAGCTTAAGAGTTTCATGGGGTTAAAAGACTTTGAAATTAAAGCTGGAGAATATAAGACGATAAATCAAGGCGGTGTTTTAACGCCACAAAAGATAAAGTATTATACTGCTGGCAAACCTATAAGTTCTTGGTCTACTTCGGCAAAAGCTGCCGCTGCTTTCACTCGAACGACTTCGGCTGATGAAAAACGCAATGTTAAATTAAGTGTTGTGTTTGTTGCAAACACAAGCAATCCATCTAACGATTTCATTCTCAATCCGGATAAGTTGTTAAGTTCTTATTCTCGGAATATAACACAATACGATTACGAAAAAGAAGTTATATCGATTGGACCAGTTAGTTTTGATCGTGTTATTGTTTATAGTGATATTGACGTGTTGCCTCCACCAACTTTTAAAGATGAAGTAATAAATACTGCAATTAATACTATAACCAATGAGGTAACAATTGCTTTGAAAGACCCAAAATCAAATATATATGTTGGGGCAGATTATCTTGGGCTAATACAACGTAAAAATACAAAAGGGGCATCCGATCCAACAAAATCGGATCGACGTGAAGTTATGTGGAATCTTTGCGAAGCTATAGTGAATATTTTAGCAAGACATTTAAACGAAAATATAATAAAAAAACCAGAATTGTTAGCAGGAGGATTAGTCCATCCATGGATATATAATGTTTTAAATGTAATATCGGAAGATTATAACAATGGGATAACTACATTTGCAAATAGCAAAAATATTAAACTATTTCTTAGCAAAGTTATTAGGAAGATAATATCACCTAGCAAGAGGCCAGGGGGGATGGAAACTAGCGAGATGGAAAAACTGGCAACAGCAAAACAGAAACAAACTTGAGCGGCGTTTTGTTGGTCATAAATATATTGTTCAGCGTTGTTGACGAATGTATTCATTAACAACTTTTTTTACTGTGTCATTTATCATACCAAGCACATCCTTGATTGGTGTTTTCATGCTTGGATCACCCTCTTCTCTGTGATATTTTAAAAATTGTTTGACTGCATCCTCCAAAGGTTTTCTGGAGTCGTGCGATGGTGTTTTTGATATATCGTATTCTCCATGATCAATCACTTTTCCATCTGTATCAACCACTCCGATTTCTTCTACTTGCTCACGAATGAGTTGTTTAAGTTGCTTTACTGTAATCTTCATATTATAGTTTCCTTTCTTGTTTTAAAAACTAATGAATGATATTAAGTATGCTTTTTCAATCATAAATCTATTTTTTTTCATCTCTATCCAGTTTATCTTTATTTGTTGTTGATGTAGATTAAATG
>JAIOYD010000119.1 GCA_021741285.1 Rickettsiaceae bacterium
AATATTTTCTATAGGCATAATTTAAAATCCATAAGCTTTATACGCTAATTATACCATTTTCTTATGGATTTCCTAAGTAGTTTATATAGTAAAATCCCTTGCTAATTCAGCTAAAGAGACTTCTGACGAAGAGACTATAAAGGGACTATTATTTCATTACCCACTTTTTGCTAGATCTTCCCTGTATCTTGCAAAAAGTTTTGTTTGAAACTCTGTAAATTCAGAAAAATTACTTACTTGAGCCAATTTGTTTGCTTGTAGCAAAATATTTAAATCACGCCCTAAATCAGCAAAGAAGAACTCTGGTTCTCCACTTTGCTTAGTGCCAAGAATTTCTCCTCCACCACGAAGAATAAGATCCTGTTCAGCAATATAAAACCCATCATTGCTTTGCCGCATTATTTCTAATCTGTTTCTCGCATTAACTGAAAACCTTTTGGGCTCATACATAAGAATACAGTACGATTGCAACTCCCCACGCCCCACTCTACCCCTTAATTGATGTAGCTGTGCAAGGCCAAATTTTTCAGCATTTTCAACGATAATTAGTGTCGCATCAGGCACATCAATACCAACTTCAATGACAGTCGTTGCTACTAAAATTTTGAATTCCCCATTCTTAAAGTTTTGCATTACAAATTCTTTATCTGTAGCCTTCATTTTGCCATGAATAATTGCAACCTGCCCTGGATAAATTTTATCAAGCTCTAGAGCGCACTTGGTAACATCGGCATATGTAAAATTATCTTCATGCTCAAGGGTTTTATCTTTCTGATCAATAAGGGGACAAACCCAATATATTTTTTGCCCTTGATCAATTATTTTTTGTAACGACAATGAAATTTGATTCCACCTATTATTGGACGTTATGGTCGTAACTATAGCCAAGCGGTTTTTTGGTTTATCTTTTACTTGAGAAACACTCATATCACCAAACATTGTCAAAGTTAAACTACGAGGAATAGGAGTGGCTGTCATAACTAATACATCTGGATGGGTTGCCTTAGCAATAAGTTCAAGACGTTGTTGCACACCGAATCTATGCTGTTCATCAATGATTACATAACCCAGGTCCTTAAATGCCACTGATTCTTGAAATAGAGCATGAGTACCAATCAAAATGTTAGTTATTCCGTTCTTTAAATTTTCTTTTATAAATCTTCTTGCTTTAATCGTCGTTTTTCCTGTGAGCAGTTCAACAGTGATACCAGTCCCAGTCAAAGCCTTAGTAAAAAACTGATGATGCTGCAAACTAAGCAAATCTGTAGGCACCATGAGTACAGCTTGCGTGCCTGAGCTCACAGCATTTAGCATTGTGAGAAGAGCTACAATTGTTTTACCCGAGCCAACATCTCCTTGCAATAGCCTCATCATCTGAATATTCGAGGATTGATCCGCCTCAATCTGTTTGACTGCTTCTTGTTGATATTTTGTTAGCTCGAAGCCTAAATTATTCAAGACCTTATTCTTAAGCTCTTTTGCAATATTAAAACTTCTGCCAAGGACCTCTTGCTCCTTTTTTTTTAATTTAGCTAATGTTATTTGATTGGCAAATAGTTCCTTTTTAGTGAGTTTAGAAATAACAGACTCCATAGTTTGCTCTATTAACAAGGGAATCGGGGCATGATCAACTAGATGTAATTGTTTTATTTCATTAATCAGAGAGGTAATATAATGTGAACATTCTTGTGGAATTTTACCAAATGAATTTCTAGCAGCGATCGCTACTTCAAGCGATTTTATAGCAGTCAATATGTAATCATATAATTGCTTATTAATTAAGCCATAGGTTAAATGATAAATCGGCTCCACTGGCACAGATAAAGACTTTTTAAAAATAAATTCAGGGTGGGTAAGTTGAAATCCACCATCAAAATATTGCACCTTGCCTTGAACAGTATACTTTCCTCCAACTTTCAATTTACTGAATATAAACGTCGGGATTTTATTAAAAAAAACTAGAGTTAGACCCCCCGTATCATTCCCTACATATATTTTTGTTGGAGCGCAACCCGATCTTGATTGTGAAATCTCAATAATACTAACTTCTGCTTGAATCAGCAGATTATCTCGCAAACCCGACAAATTAGATGATGTATCACTTATATTATAGGAATATGGTTTATAAAAAACTAAATCACGTACATTTAAAATGCCTAGTCTTTTTAAAGCTTTTTCAGCAGTTTCTTTAATAGAAATAATCGATTTTACAGGCTGAAAAAAAACATCATACATTCAATCTAGCTTCGGAATTTATCAATTAATAAAAGAGAACTTGAACGCAAATCTAGATCAAAAAGATTTGTATCATCAATAATTTTCTTAATTTTATCATATTTTATTTGCAGATAATATTGTGATTTTGATTTAAATTGATCAAAAATAGCTAGCTCTAACTCTGTTAAATCAATATCTAATCCAGCAGTTTTTTTACAAAATTTTGCAATTAATTCTTCCATAGAAACAGAAAATTGTCCCCATAAATCACGATCTTTATAAGCAAATTCTGCTATAAACTCTAATTTCTCAACTATATGGGTTTTTTTACTTAGGGGTTTTAAAAACCTAGCATCAGTCTCTTTGCGTGAAGATGTAATATAGTGATAGTTTATCTTTACGCATCTTGAACGTATTGTCGGTATAACACTAGCAGCATTATTCGTGATTAGAAAAATATAAGTATTAGACGGAGTATCTTCTAGAATTTTCAAACAAGAATTTGCTGCATTTATATTCATTTGATCGGCAGCATAAATTACAGCTATTTTCTTACCTGTGATAACAGATGTTTTATATAAAAATTTCTGCATTGATCTAATCTGATCTACTGAAATATTTTTCGTTTTATTATCAAGCTTTTGAATGCAAATATAGTCAGGATGGTTTTCTATATTACTGTTTAAAAGCTTACTACTAATAAATTCATTTAGCTCAAGTAAGCCATTCTCTATGCTATCGGTATTGATCAAATAACAATTATTTAGTCGACCGATACTATAATGATTTTCTAAATACTGTTTTATCACGTCTTAAGCCGATTTATGCTATTATCTTTGCCTATTATTTCCATAATCTCAAACACACTTGGAGAAGCAGTCCTACCAGTAATAAATGCCCTGACATATTTCATAAGATCACCAAATTTTACTTGAGTTTCTTGTGATACTTCTTTCAAGGCAATTTGTATATTGTCTCTATTAAATTCCATAATATTATTAATTGCGCTCACCACTTTGTCGACAATATTAGCATCACACTCATCCTTTAAAGATTTTGCTTCTTCTGTGCATTTAACCTCATTATCTACTATGAAGATACTAGATAAATCCACTAAATCTTTGATTAATTCAGCCCTTGGTTTCATTGCTTCTAGACCTAGGGTAATATTATTCTTAGATTGCTCACTTAAATTCTGATCTAACTTCTCAAAAATAAGCTTAGCGAGATCAGCTTCCTTCATAGACCTAAGGTAATGAGCATTCATATGATTCATTTTGGCAAAATCAAGCCTCGCTGGTGATTTACCCATACCCTCGATACTAAACCATTCGACCGCTTGCTGACGCGATATTATTTCATCATCACCATGGGACCAACCCAGCCTTAGTAAATAATTATTGAGAGCTAAAGGCAGATATCCCATATCTTTATAGCTTTCCACACCAAGAGCGCCATGACGCTTGGATAATTTTGCCCCATCTGGACCATGAATCAATGGGATATGCACCATCTTAGGTATATTCCAACCCATGGCTTCATATATTAGTTGTTGCCTTGAAGCATTGTTTAAATGATCATCTCCTCTGATTATATGAGTGATTTCCATATCATGATCATCTACCACTACAGCAAGCATATAAGTTGGTGTTCCATCAGAGCGAAGCAGTATCATATCATCTAGATGAGAATTCTGAACAATCACCTTACCTTGCAGTAAGTCATCTACAATTGTTTGCCCATCTCGAGGAGCTTTTATTCGGATTACCGGCTTAATTCCATCTGGTTTCTGATCCTGGGTTTTATCTCTCCAGGGGGAATGAAAGATAAAATGTTCTTTATCTAATAAAGCACTTTCTCGCATTGCTGCAATTTCATTCTGCGATGAAAAACAATAATAAGCCTTACCCATTTCAGCTAGCTTATACGCAACTTCCCTATGCCGATTAGCGCGCTCCGATTGATAGATAATTTCTTCGTCATGACCAATATCAAGCCACTCAAGAGAAGTGAGAATTGCCTGTTTAGCTTCCCCGGTTGATCGTGCAGAGTCGGTATCTTCAATCCTAAGCAGAAATTTTCCACCGTGATGTTTAGCAAATAAGTAATTAAACAAAGCTGTTCGCGCACCCCCAATATGCAAATATCCCGTAGGAGAAGGAGCAAATCTAGTTCTTACAGTCATAATGTCTTGATAATTTTGATTAATATAGAACGCAAACAAATATTCTATAGTAAATTAAGTTGAATTAGGGATAGTTAATTTTAGAGCGAGGCTGCGCAACCTAAAGTTTCTAGGTGAGCACAGCTGAGACTCGCTAAATTGGCTGTTCCTAATTCAACTTAAGAAACTATATGGCTATCCCGAATACACACCCCTCCCTCATGCTAACCTAAATCTTCATCCTGAATTTATTTCCAGCTTACAGTAAGCAAAACAAGATCCATGATCCTTAGACGCTATGTGTCACCAAATGCTAGTAGCCAACCCGTCTAGACCCTATATTCCTTCTTTGTTCTAGCCTTTGTCTCTTTCAGAACTGTTTTTTTAGGAATAACAGATTCTTCTTCTTTTTTGTTAGCTTCTTTCTTACTACTAGCAATAGCTGGAAACTCTGGTTCCTGTTCATTATCAAGAGGAAGTCCAAGTAACAAGTTCTTTATTTGTTTACCACTAAGTGTTTCTTTCTCAATCAAAGCCTTTGCCAAAGTATGAAGCTGACCGATATGGGTTGTAAGAATATGCTTAGCAAAATTATACCCTTCATCAACAATTCTTTTTATCTCTCTATCGATCGATTCAGAAGTTTTTTCAGATCTCGTTTTATCTCCAGATCCACCAGATGCATACATATCTTCATTACTTCTGCCATGGAATATTGGACCCACTTCTTCACTTAGCCCCCATTCTGTAACCATCGCTTGAGCCATTCTTGTTGCCATTTTAATATCTGAGGAAGCTCCAGACGTCACTTTTTCTGAACCAAAAATAATTTCCTCTGCAACACGTCCCGCCATAGCGACAGCTATATCTGCTTTCATCTTTTCCAAAGTCATGGAAAGTCTATCACTCTCGGGTAATCTCATAACCATCCCAAGTGCTCTACCACGAGGAATAATTGTAGCTTTATGTATTGGATCAGATGCTGAGCAATGTAAGCCCACAAGAGCGTGCCCACCTTCATGATACGCTGTAAGTTTTTTTTCATCATCAGACATAATGAGTGATCGCCTTTCAACTCCCATCATTACTTTATCTTTTGCATCTTCCATATCTTGCATATCCACAAGTTTTTTACCACGACGTGCAGCCATTAGAGCGGATTCATTGACTAAATTTTGCAGCTCAGCTCCTGAAAAGCCAGGAGTGCCTGTCGC
>JAIOYD010000120.1 GCA_021741285.1 Rickettsiaceae bacterium
TTGGTATGGTTAAAAGATTTAAAATTATCGCCGATCGTTACAGAAATAGAAGAAAACGGTTCGGTTTAAGATTCAACTTAATTGCCGGAATTTATAATTTCGAGCTTTAAAGAGGTTATGCAAGAGGTCTAATGTCAAAAACGTTATTTGCCACAGGATTAGTCGGTGTACTGGCATTAAAGCCTTTGAGTATATTTTGCTTCCTACTTCTACTTAAGAGCATCTTGCATATTGCAAATGAAGATACAAAAACAGAGGCGCGTTAAAATGAAAACCAAATTGTCTATTTTTAATAGGAGTCAGTTATATAATCGTGCAAGTGTAGCAGGATTTTGGCTATTTGTATTGCTCTTGATAGTGTTGACTCAAGAGAGCAAGGTGATTTCACTTTTTGGCCTTTTGACATGTTATTTTTTGGTTCAAGTTGGCTGTGCTATCCAATGTTCGTTAATAAATTTTATTATAAAACTATCTAACTTATCTGCAGCATATGCATTAAAAGAAAAGAGACAAATATAAAGGAAAAAGGAAAGATATTTTTTAACAACAAGCATAGCGAATGAACAGATTAATTGAATAAGCAAAATGGAGATTACATATATGAGAATTTTTAATAAAGATAAAACACTCAGCAGCGTGCCTAAATCTTTTTTTCTTCGACATGTCGATACATTTATAGCAAGCGTTGTTCTTTCAGGGAGTGCTGTAAAAATCCAATTACCGCCAGATGAGAACGAAGAAGTGTATTTAGTGTCAAAAGAATTATTTCAAAGTTTTGTGAGATCAGATGAAATTAAACCTTTTTTATTGGAAAACCAATGAAAAAACAAATTAAAGCAATGTTATCTCAGCTACTGCAAGGTTTGTTATATGTCCAAAAGCCAATCAGCATTTTAATGATATTGATTTTTATTATATTGCTGACTTTGGGTGTTGTTACAAAGTACGGAGGCAATTACGAGGCAGGAGTTGAATATAAACAAAAATATACAGTAGAAAAACAAGAGGTAACTCATGAGTAAAGATACGTCAAGGATATTAGAGAAAATCAAGGCATTAGAGGAAGAAAAGGCTAGATTATTGCCGTTACGTATAGAAGAAATTGTCAATGTATTGCAATCAAATGGAGGCCTAACTTTGGATAACAGATTGCTAGCAGGCCTTGCTATATATGCAAATAATCCGGTGAATGCTGCATCAAGCCTACTTATGGAGTTGATGAGGCTCGGACAAACTAAAATACCCAGTAACAAATTACATGATAACAAGTCATGCAATAGTGCTAAGTCGGGCAATACGAACACTAGTTTACAACCAGATGCAGTTAAAAAGGAGAAAGCTCATGGATAGAAAGGAGGACGCTAGAAAGAAAATACAGCTTGGTGGCTTGCTAGTAAAAGCGGAGCTTGATTATATGCATCCAGCAGAGGCTTATGTGCTCTATGGAATGTTACTTGACTGTAAGCGTGCTATGCAAGAAAAGCCTGCAGTGAAAGAGCGCTGAGCAAAGATGGGCCAGGAATTGTTGGTTGGAGAAAAGCAAAAATCTATCTAGTATATATAAGTCAGTAATTTAGAAATTTAAGGTATAGGTATTAGTGATGCTAGAAGTAAGAAGTGAATTAGAAAATCAAGTAGCAATATTTAAGAATGAGTCTGGTGATATTGAAGTTAGTGTAAAACTGAGTGATGAAACAGTTTGGTTATCGCTCAATCAATTAACAGAAGTGTTTGGTAGAGATAAATCAGTAATTTCAAGGCATTTAAGCAATATATTTAAGGAAGAAGAGTTAGAGCAGGAATCAACTGTTGCAAAATTTGCAACAGTTCAAATGGAAGGAGTTAAAACTGTTACTAGGCAAATAGAATATTACAATTTAGATGCAATTATCTCTGTTGGCTATCGTGTTAATTCTAAGCGAGGAGTTGAGTTTCGGTGTTGGGCAAGCGGTGTGTTAAAAGAGTATTTAATTAAAGGATATAGCATTAATCAAAAAAAGATCATGCAAAAGGAGCTTGATGATTTAAAGCAAACAGTTTTATTACTATCAAATACTTTGGTTAATCAGAGTTTGGTAAATGAGATGGGTGCTCAGGTGCTGAACCTCATAAAAGCATATACCAAAACATGGGATATTTTAATTAAATATGATGAAGACAGATTGGTTATACCAGAGTTTAAAGCAAGCAAGGAAGTAAAAGAACTTGAGTACTTTGATGCTAAACAAGCGATTATTAGTTTAAAACAAGAGTTATCACTGAAAAATGAAGCAAGTGAATTATTTGGTAGAGAAAGAGATCATGCTTTGGAAGGAATAATAGGTAATTTATACCAAACTTTTGATGGCAAAGACCTTTATCCTTCACCTATAGAAAAGGCAGCTCATCTTATTTATTTTATTATAAAAGATCATCCCTTTTCGGATGGCAACAAGAGAATAGGGTGTTTATTATTTTTGCTGTTTCTAAGTATCAGTAATTTTAAGTTAACAACAATTATTCCTGAAACACTAACGGCAATTGCGTTATTGATTGCTGAAAGTGATCCTATGCAAAAAGAGATAGTTATTAAATTAGTAGTTAATTTGCTAGATGAGGATATGAAGTAAAAAAGAAACAAAACCAGTGTAAGCTGGTATTTGGAGCAGAATCTTGGCGGAGACACTCCATATACCAGCCGTACCTTCTGCAAAATATTATTAAGCAGATTGTCGTGCTGATTCTAGTCATATTAATGCCTATATCAGCAACCGCTAGCGTAACTTGCAAGGGTCATTTTGTCAATCCCATTACCGATGTTTGTTGGGGATGCCTGTTACCGATTTCGATTGGTGGCCTTTCTATTGGCAAAGGACTAACTCCTAAAAAAAGAGATATCAAGAATCCATCATCTCCTGTTTGTGCCTGTAGCAAATTTGGTCAACCTATTCCAATTCCTGGAATATCTATTGGTTTTTGGGAGCCGGTGCGGATGGTGGATATAACTAGAACGCCTTATTGCATGGTTAATCTTGGCGGTATTGCTCTTGGTAATGATGCAAAGAAAATCAGTAGTTATGCTAGAGGTTATGACAAGCGGGCTACCCACTCAAGCTTCTATCATGTGCATTATTATGTCTATCCATTGATCTATTGGCTTGAGTTAATCACTGATTTTATGTGTTTAGAGCAAAGTACGTTTGACGTTGCTTACATGAGCGAGTTTGACATTACCTGGAATGATTCCAAGCTACAGTCTCTACTTAACCCGGAAGCTATTCTTTTTGGCAACCCGCTTGCGCAAGCAGCATGTGGCTTAGACTGTGCCAGCGCAACAGCTTCAACTGCGATTGACAGTATGTTTTGGTGTGCTGGCTGCCATGGCAACATGTATCCTTTTTCTGGGGCTAATGCGGATCATATCGGCGGTGTTCAAAATAGCTCATTACTAACCACAAGGATTATAGCAAAGATGCATCGCATTGGTTTGGCACAGGAGACATCAACAACAGATGCAAGCATAAACGGCGCTATTTGTAAGAAGAGTAGAGCACTTAAAATCAAGAAAAGCCAATACAAATTACAAATGATAAATCCAAAATCCAGTTCCGATGGAATTGGTTGTTGGCCTCTAGGTTTAAGCGATATGGCCTATAGCGCGTTTAAAGAATATCCATATGACGGACAAGATTGGGGGTACTTGATATGGCGCAAGAAAAACTGCTGCCTGTTTTAATTCTACTGCTTTTGTTTAGCTTTAATACAAAGGCGGAAGAAAGGTTTGAATTTAAAAAAGAAGATATGGAATTTGCTAAGGAGTTAGCTGCAACGTCTAAGAAAATCAGTATGACTGCAATTAAAGAAGAATGGATGAAATTACAGCAAATGCAACAAAGCAAAAATGGAGAAGATGGCCAAATTGACCAAACTGGTTTAGATGAGTTATTGACCTATGGGGATGGGTATTCCGGGTATGAGCTGAAGATATTTGTCTCAAGTTCCATGGGCAAGGAGCTACTTAAGAATTATCTCAATCAAGCTAAAAGATATAAAGCAACACTAGTCTTTAACGGGTTACCTGGAGGATCATGTCACAAATTATCAGAACTTGTCTATGAAGTAACTGGTGGTGATGAAGAAGGAGTTTCTATGCAAATCGATGATTTAGCATTTGTCGAATATGGCATTACCAGTGTGCCTTCTTTTGTTTTAGCTAAGGAGAAGAGTGTATTTGAAGAGGGAGCAGATGATGAATATCAGGTCACATCATTTGACAAAGTAATTGGCAATATCGGTGTTAGAAGAGCGCTTGAAGAGATGGTAGCAAAAGGAGAGTTATCAATACATGCATCTAAGATATTAGAGAGGGCTAAATCCAGATGAGCATTAGGTATATCAGGCATATTTTCATTAGTTGCGTGGCTGTATTTTGTCTACTGGTTCATGTTGCTTGTGGTGAATATCATGATGTAACTACTAGAGTTAATGTTAATGAACAAACGGATTTGTTTGAGAAATCAACAAATGATTATGCTGGTTTGCAAAGGCAAATTGAAGCAGGGAAGGAGGCTGGGCTTGAATCTGTTAGATCAGGCGGGGGGATGGAATATTTGGCAAAAGAAAGCAGAGAAGAAATAGAGCAGAATGCGTCTGGATTATCAAGTATTAAAGCTACTGAATTAAACAGTCGTGGCACTGAAGAAATGAGCAGACAAAATGTGATAGATGACCTCTATGTAGATTATACCAAGCCATTAAACAAACAGCAGTTAGTTGACGCAAAAAAAATAGCTGAAGGGCAGAATGAGCTAATGCGTAACTTGCTAGAAAAACTTCAAGATATTGGTGTTGATTGCAAAACGACCAAAGGATTGGTAGAGCAAGAGCCAACCTATTACTTAAAACTAGAGCAAACAAAACACAAGGATACTGTATACAACAAAACAATATGCGAGGAGCTCCGCAATATTTATCAATGCAATGACTCTATAACTTTGACTTGCGCACGAAAGGGCAAAGGATATGGGGAATGGGAGCCAAGAACAATTAAATTCTCAGGTGGAACGCTACATAACGAGAAGATGAACTGGGGCTGGGCAGTTAAGTGGAAGGACAAACGCTGGGGTTGGCATATTACACCTAATCACCCCAAGGGTTTTGGCAATTATCAAGTAGATTCACCTTGGAAAAGAAATCCAGGCGCAATAATAGCAGATGCTAGAGGATATATAGCGGCAAAGCTTAATGTGTCAATTGAGCAAATTGGTGAACATGTTGGTTTTCCAGCAAGTGGGAGAGGTTTTGGTAACATTAATGAAGGCTTTCCTCGTTGGCGTGCGGTATGGGACGAATATGAGTTTAGTTATCAGTTTCGGGAGGCATATGATCTTTGTGAAGAATGGCTCGAGGATTGGACGGAGAGGTGTAAATTACAATGAGTGCGCCAAGGGAAGTGCGTAAAATTCAGTCGGTGAGAATCCGACCTATGCAAAGTCTAACCAACAGCATAGAAGCGACTATTGCATTGCAAGAGGTGACGAATGTGGTGAAGCCAGTAGAAGTGACATATCAG
>JAIOYD010000121.1 GCA_021741285.1 Rickettsiaceae bacterium
TTGTCTTGCCTTGGTCCAATTCGCAGTGCGCCTACCAGCTCTCACTGAAAAAGGATCAGCAAATTGCATAAAATAAAGAATTAAATTTTGATATTTTGATCTAATACGCAGTTTTACGCAATCTCCCAAAAGGCACACGAATAAGTAAGTCGACAAAGCACAAATATAACAGAAGATATATTCCAATTGAAATTGATAAACCTTTCTGTCAATACTAAGAACTATATAGTTCTTAGTATTATTTGCTTTTTAATGGATTAAAAATTGTTCGAATATTCTAATAAGATCTATGATAAATACTGATGCAATCTAACACCATTTTGCTTCAACCATAATTTAGCTAATTTATAGTCCGGATAAAATTTTTCAACCAAACTCCAAAAACGCATGCTATGATTCATTTCTATCATATGGCACATTTCATGCACCACTAAATATTCCAATATTTCCTTGGGAGCAAATACAAGACGCCAATTAAAGGAGAGCACCCCCTTACTGGAACAACTGCCCCATTTGTTTTTATTATTCATAATTCGAATCTTGCTAAAACTTAAATCATGTTTTATAGCAAAAAAATCAACTAACTTCGTTACTTCCAACAATAATTTATCCCTCAAGAATTTTATAAAAATACTTTTATCCTGTAGAAAATTTGAATAAATTTCAATTGACTCCTGATTAACTACGACTTTACAATAATTTGCTTCAATATGTTGTAGCGAATATATTTCACCAAAAATCGGTATCTTTTTGTAATCTATCGGTTCTTCCTTAATCGCATTTTGTAGTTTTTTTCTTACCCAGAATTCCTTTGATAACAAAAACTTATACCCCACCTCATAATGTTTATTAGGCAGAATTAATTCTGCCCCATTGTGGTTTACTTTAATTGAAATCCTTTTTGCTCGTAAGCTACACCTCACTTGGACTTGAATATCAGGACCAAGTCTGCCTAAAGTAATAGAATTTGGTATTAATTTTTGTTGTTTCTTCATGCAGATTAATTTTTTGAGTAAAACTAACATAAATTGCTACTATAAAGAACTTAATTTTTGTTTCTCAAAGTCTATCAGCCATTTTTTACGGTGAACTCCACCCCCATATCCACCCAAATCACCATTACTGTTAATGATACGGTGACAAGGAATAATGATTACCAACTTATTTGCTCCATTGGCATTTGCAACTGCTCTATACGCTTTGTGTTTCCCGAGAGCTCTAGCCTGATCAGTATAGCTTCGCGTCTGTCCATAGGGTAGACTGATCAATTCCTTCCAAACAAGAGTTTGAAATGGACTGCCAACAAAGCGAAGTGGCACTTTAAACTCCTGTAATGAACCGTTGAAATATCCTTGCAACTCCGATTCTATCTGCTTCAGTGGACCCGAGAGTCCTGGAACAATAACCCCATTAGTCTTAACCATAAGTCTCTCGACTTCACGCTCTAGACGGGGATAATCAACAAATTCTAATAAATAAAGAGCATCTTCATCACTAATTGCCAACATAGACCCAAGAGGGGTATCTAGCCAAACTTGATAAAAATATTTCTTTAGTGCTTCTGTTATCATTTTATTCTACTAATGTTCTGGTTTTAATGCGTTCTCTAAACACAAGCTATTATTATAATGATTCTAGAAAAATGCACCACGAAAATTCACGCCTTGCATTTTAAAAGTGAATATATTCATCGCATATGGATCAGGATTTTTTACTGTTTTTAATTCTTCTCCCGTTTTAAAAATTTCTGTAAATTTATTTCCAGATACGTGGATAATTGCTTTGCGCCAAAACTTTAGTGCTTTCATATTTTCAGGCATTACAGCAACAGACCACTTACCTGGATGCATTTTAAATATTAATTCACTTACTTTCAACGCGATACCTTTAGCTTGGAACTTTGCAAGAATGAAGAACTCTCCCATATTCCAATCTACCGTTTCAATTAAGCCTTCTTGGTCAAGTAAAACAAATCCTGCTAATTCATTTTCTACCTTAACTAAAAAAGCTTTCTTATCACTGCCCTCAAAATAATGTTTAAAATCTATGCATTCAAACATACCGTCCTCAGGACATTCCCATCCCATATAGGCAGTTCTATCGTAGACGTAAAACCGTGCCATGTTTTGAATTGTTGGGTAGTCAGCAATCATTGCAGGAACGATTATAATATTTTTACTCATATCCTTTTCACCATCAGATCACTAGCTTGTCCAACAAAAGCGCCAGCATTAGCTTCATATGTACCAACTTTCTCAAACCCTGCTTTGCTATAAACATGAACAGCACGAGGATTATTGGGGTCGGGATCAATAAAAAACGTATCAGCGAGTGGGTCGATAAGCTCTCGATAAAAACTCATAAAAGCTTCTAAGGTTCTAGCTGCCAGACCTTGACCTAAAAATTTTGTATTTCCTATACCAAAATCGAGGCCAATTGTATGACCAGCTTTGGACATATGCTTTCTATGAAGCTCAGATAATTTTTGATCTTCCTGAAAAATATCTGACAAAAGAAAGCAATATAACTCTCCGTCTACGGAGCCAATCCAATATTTGGTAGTACCATAAAAATAATGCTGCTTTTTATCATTAACAAAATTCATAATATCTTCTTTATTTTCCTTGGTATTATCCCAAAATTCCATTATATGTGGCTTATGCAACCACCTAAAGATGGTGTCTATATGTTCTAAACTGGCCTTTTCAAATTTAATATTCATATTCTCCACCCTATGTCATTCACGCCTTCGCGAAAGTGACAAACCTAAACACTGCCTAAATTATACATCCCTACTCAAAACTAGCGTCTAAGTACATTTTCATACCTTCATGACTCGCTTCAAAACCGATATGTTCATAGAAATTCCTAGCCTTGACACGTTTTTTATTTGTTGTTAATTGCATTATAGATGCGCCCTTAGCCTTCCCGTAAGAGATCGCAGCTTTCATCATCCACTCCCCCATTTTCTGGCCGCGATATTTTTCAAGAACACGTACTGCTTCAATTTGCATTCTTGTTTGTCCTGAAAAACTTAGCGAGGGCATAATAGTCAAATGTGATGTACCGACAATTTCCTCATCATTTTCTACTATCATGAGATAGTGATTTTGATCAGCGTCTATTCTATGAAATGCGTCAATATAACGCTGATCAAGAGTTGAATTAGTGCTTTCACGAGTTTTCCCCAATTCATCTTCAAGCAGCAGATTAACTATTACCCCCAGATCATTTATTGTCGCTTTGCGATGAGTTAGGTTTATGTTCATACTTCTTTCCTTAAATAAAGTTTTGCCATATGACCATCATTGTGATAGCCAAGATTTTTATAAAAATCATGCGAACCATCATTGGCACGCCGTAGACCAGATGTCAGATCAATAATAGCGGGACTAAATTTACGCGCAATATCTTCTACAAAAAGCATAAGCTTTTTTCCAATACCATAACCACGGTACTTCTCATCCACCACAAGACTCTCTATGTGGAATCGCACTTTATCTAAGACAAAAACTGATGATCCTGACCAAGCAACAAAGCCAACAACTTGGTTTTCTAAACAAGCAACTGCAACGCCATAATCATTATTTTTTGTAAATCGCTCAAATCTTAGTTTTAGCTCATGCTCTAATACAGGATATCCAAGTTGATCCATTAGCGGTACAAGAGTAGGAATATCAGAGATTTGGGCTGAACGAACTGAAATATAAAAATTATTTTTTGTGCTCATTATTTCTCTCTTACCATCCATAATTCACTTATCCCACCTTGCTCTTTAGCCTTCCTAAAACCTACTTTTTCATAAGCACGAATAGCTCCTAAATTTGTAGTATCCGGATCAACGAATACATAATCGAATCTCTCAAAAACATGTTCCTCTAAAAAAAGTGAAAGCACCGTTGAGCCAATATTTTTACCAATAAACTCTACCTCACCGATATACAAATCAAGGCTTGCGCACGATTTTGGTAGTTTAGATAGGTCGGGGCATGAATCACGAGGGAAGTCATGGAGATTATAGTATTGGATATAGCCTATAGGTACATTATCTATACAAATAATATACGCATATATTGGCTTTTTAAATTCACCATGACGCTCGTTTACTGCTTTGTTACCATTAACATACTCACCATATTTTTCTTCTATCAACTCTGGTGTCCATTTAATATCCTGATCCCACCATAACCTTACGTGAGGTGTCTGAAGCCACTTAATTAGCAGCAAAAAATGTGATTTTACGAGAGGGACAAAAGTGATATTCATTAATGCTCCACAATTAGCGAAGATAGATGGAGGAGAGGAAGGGATTTGAACCCTCGACACGATTGCTCGTGAACACGCTTTCCAGGCGGGCGCCTTAAACCACTCGGCCACCTCTCCTTAGATATAAAATTTAAGCCTATTTATGAGAGCTAGATACTATATCAAAACTATATCGAGATCAAGTTGCAATTAAAATGATCTCATTTTATGCCAGAGCACTATAAGAATATCCTTGCCTGTTTTAATATTTTTATCTATTTATAAACTATCAACTTATAAAGAGGAATCACTATGAATGAAATTTTAAATAACCTAGTTAAAAGCAATAAATTTTATTTATCACTCACTGCGATGTCGCTCGCCTTTACTCTATTACTCAATTTTTACAATCAAATATCAGATTGTTCTTTGATGTTCACTTTTTTGGCTTTAACTTTAAATACAATATCAGCATTGCATGGCACTAAAAAAGCTATTAACAGTATAATCTTATCAGTAATAATAAGCTTTGCCCTGATGTGGAATTTGAAATATTATATTAATGGTGAGCTTATTAATGGCTTAGTCCTAGCCTCTTTGCTATCAGTACTGGTATCGTCCTACGTTGGTCTAAATTTACTTTCTAGATTAAGAATAAAATACAATTATTATGTAAGCAATTTTATTAGTTTGCTAGCATATGCAATAGTTGACGGAGTTGTTATGTCATTATTCTTCATAAATATATTTTCTCTAAATAGAGTTGTTTCTATATTTACTTATGAAGTAGCCTATAAATGCATTTATGCATTTATAGCATGCATATGTTTGTTTGTAGCCTCTTACTTACAGAAACAATTTAAGACCATGCAGAATTAGTTAGTCAAGTTTCTCATAGCTCTTTTACAAATCTTCTCAGTATGTGGAGTAAGCGAATGTTTACTCCACTCATAGCATAAATTCTTTACCCAGGCAGGGGCTTTGTTTCGACACCTCCCACCCTTTCTTGAGCATATTTATATGGCATATCACAACAGCATTTGATGAAATGCTAACTCTATCATTTATTGTGTTAAAATTCAATTTGTGTGTTCATAGGGAGGGTAAAGAAATAAAGCCGCTCTGCGTCATAATAACTATTTAGTCTCTGCGTCAAAATTCTAAATTTCTGACGTAATTTCAGGAATTTTTAAAATAAATGGTCGCATCTTTATTTTTTGTATATATCCCTTGCCAAGGACGTAAAATTTTGGTGCCATGGTATCAAAAACTCAGA
>JAIOYD010000001.1 GCA_021741285.1 Rickettsiaceae bacterium
GATATGTCACTTCTACTGGCTTCACCACATTCGTCACCTCTTGCAATGCAATAGTCGCTTCTATGCTGTTGGTTAGACTTTGCATAGGTCGGATTCTCACCGACTGAATTTTACGCACTTCCCTTGGCGCACTCATATTATTTTTACGCGTTAAATGAGCAATAAGATCTTGAAAAATGCCCTCTTTAATTACATTTGAAAAGTGATCCCCAGCATTTTTACGAATTTTATTTGCCATCATTTTGCTACTATTTACTTTTTTTATATAGGCAAAATAGGCTTTATTATCAATGTTTATAACATTCGTTGTATTATTGATATCACTACTGAATATCGCCTTTAGTAAATCAGCTGGTAATTTATTTTCCATCGGTAAATCAGCCCTAATAAAAGACAAATTTGAAACCAAAGAAATACCTTTTGAGCTTAAGTCATTTTTATCTATTTTATTTGGATCAAATGAGCTTATAGCCTCTTTTAGAGCTTTCAAATTATAGAGAGCGAGATCTCTTTGCCTGATCGTATCTCTAATATTTTTTTCAACATCTTTAAACTCTTGCTCTCTGCTTGGGGTTAGTGATTTTAAACTCACTAATAAAATCTCGGGACTGTCTTGAACCTCCATTGGGTAAGAGACTTCTCCTTCTGCCATCTCAAATACGCTATCAGCAAGTTCTATGTAATCAGCCTCTGAGCTATCACTCATTTGAAAAAAATTAACATCATTAACGCTTTTTATTTGTAAATCATACTTGTTAGATATTTCAGCTAGTGTAAGTCCTGTTGAAACATCTTCTTCAAAATCTTTAGCCAACTCATTTGAAAGCTCTAATATTTTTTCATTACTCAGAGCTTCTTTAACTTGATCCTTAACCTCAGAGAATTTTTTGGACTCAAACTCATCTTTATATTCTTCATAATAATTTTTTATATCTTTTTCAGTGATATTTAATTTTTTTTCTAAAAATTTCCTATCAGCTTTTATATATTCAAAGCTCCTTAGCTCAGGTACTACAAATGAAGTTTTATTTTCTTGATAAAATTGTTCTAGCTGCTGTAGAGAAATATCATTGGGTTTGTATTCAATTGGCTTAAACATAAGATCAATTGAAAGTACATCTACAATTCTAGTTTCCGACATATAACTAATAATGCTTTCCTTCATAACATTTGGCGAATAAAAGAAATCCATAAATGTACTGAGCATAGTGCTAGTTATCAAATGGTGTTTTATAGAAGCCAAATATTCATCCTCTTTTGCTCGAGAATTGTTAAATGCTGCTTTGAATATACTAAGATCAAAATCTCCATTAGAATTTTTAAAAAATGGCGTTTTTTTAACATAAGCAATGACTTTCTCATCGCTTATGTCAAATTCATAGTATTTTGCTAAATAGTCAATCATAGAGTTATTAATCAATTTCTTGAGCACGGAATTATCTATTCCGAGCTCAGCAATATTTTCTTCAGTTAAGTTAATTCCATTTTGTCTTTGAAGCGATTCTATTTCTTTTGCTTTTGCAATATGAAATTCTTCAAATGATATCGAATCAGTCTCACTAAACGAAACTACATCTCCTGAACTATTACCATTAATAAAGGCGGCTCCTCCGACTCCTACAAAGCTAAATGCTATTAAACCAAGTAATATCCTAACTAATAAACTATCAGCCCCTTTCCTAAATTTTGATATCATAAAAATTTCTATTTACTTATTTTGGTATATAGAACTAAAATAGTGACCTAACTTAATAACTGCAAGTAAATATTTCCTATGAACTCAATCATTATTGCCAATTGGAAGATGAATATAAAACTTAATGACGCAATTACTCTTGCTCAAAAATTTGAATCCTCCAATCATTCTTGCCAACTTTTTCTTGCTCCCCCAACCCCCTATCTTGCTTATCTGGCTAAAATATTAGTAAAAACTAAACTATGTGCACAAGATATCAGTTCTATAAAGGAACTAGGAGCTTATACTGGAGAAAATTCAGCTACAATTATTAAAAGCTGCGGAGTACATTATTCTATAATAGGTCATAGTGAAAGACGAACTACTCAAAGAGAAAGTAACAGCATTGTTCGTAAAAAAGTTGAGAATTGTATAGAGGCTGGAATAGCCCCAATAGTCTGTATAGGTGAAACTCTTGAATCACGGCAAAATAAAAATTATAAAGAATTTCTTATTGAACAAATCAATTCTTCGCTTCCAAGTAACGCACATAATCTTATTATTGCATATGAACCAGTCTGGGCAATTGGCTCAGGAATAACTCCTCAACCGGAAGAAATCCATGAGATAGTTGAATTAATCAAAAAAAGTGCTAGAGTGGAGCTAGTTGCAAAAAATGCTCAACTGGTGTATGGTGGATCTGTAAGCTCAAAAAATTTCGCTGAAATAATAAGAGTACCAGGACTTAGCGGCGTTTTAATGGGCTCTCCTTCGATAGATGAAAGCGAAATGACTTCTATACTTAATCAAAAATAATAGCATTATGTTAAATACTTTACTTTTTATACACTTAATTATTGCTCTATTACTTGTGGTAGTTATTTTACTACAGAAAACTAGCACAGATGGCTTGAGCGGAATTGGCGGAGGCGGAAATAATATGGGATTAATGAGTGGAAGATCTGCTGCAAATTTTTTAACAAGGACTACTATCGTCCTAGGAGTTATATTTTTTGCAAATGCCTTAATGTTAGCTAATTTATCATCAAAGTCTCATAAGAGCATTTCTAGCAAAATTGAAAAATCAGAACCATCACCTGTTGAAAATTCAACTGATAGCAGTTCTTTGCCAATTGCCAAGTAATTCTTAGAATATACTTAAACTTGCATAACAAATGAATGAATAAGGAATTTTAGGAAAAATGCAAATGAATAATATTGTTAAAGTAGCTAATATCTCGATCTCAAATGACTTACCTTTTGTTCTAGTCGCAGGGCCTTGCCAAATCGAAACTTTAGATCACGCTCTATTTGTTGCAGAACAAATAAAAAAAATTACCAATAAACTTGGCATTTCTTTTATTTACAAATCATCTTTTGACAAAGCGAATCGTACTTCTGCGAAAGCACAAAGAGGCACAGGTATTGATGAAGGGCTTAGTATTTTGGCAAAAGTAAAATCTGAAATTGGCTGTCCAATTTTAACCGATGTACACAATGAAGGACAATGCAAACCCGCCGCAGATGTAGTTGATGTGCTTCAAATACCTGCTTTCTTATGTAGACAAACCGACTTGCTAAAAGCTGCAGCAGATACGGGCAAAGTTGTAAAAGTAAAGAAAGGACAGTTCTTAGCACCATGGGATATGAAAAATGTTTACGATAAGCTTGTGAGTTTTAATGCTAATGGTATTATATTGACAGACAGAGGTACCTCTTTTGGATATAATACCCTTGTTTCAGATATGAGAGGTCTTGCAATAATGGCAGAGACTGGGGCTCCTGTTTTCTTTGATGCAACTCATTCAGTACAGCAGCCAGGTGGAATAGGTACTGCCAGCGGTGGGCAAAGACAATATGTAGAATTACTTGCAAGGTGTTCTATTGCCGCCGGAGTAGCTGGTGTTTATTTAGAAGTTCACCAGGATCCTGACAACGCTCCAAGTGACGGACCATGTATGCTAAAACTGGATTCACTTGAAAAAACTCTTTCTACACTTAAGAAATTTGACGAGCTGCGTAAAGGTATATAATCATACTTATTTTTTTATGGATCAAACTACCTCGATACTAGTAAATATAAGTAATTAAAAGGTTTTTATGCGTTGTTTATCTTACTGCACGGCTTCAGAATACGTAATGACTGATCTTACTGATCATTTAGTTAGTAAAGGCTTTGTAGTCCAAAATTTTGATGATGTTATCTTTGCTAAGTTGCAAGATAACGATGACGTAGATATTTTTCTTTTTCCGTTTGGATGCCTTACGGTATGGGGAAGTGATGAGGCTAGAGAAAAATTACTGCTTAATGAACTTAAACAGTTCGAAATAGATAGCCTTACTGAAGTTATGTCTGATCCCATCAATTTTGAATATCATGAAAACGCTGATAAAGACCATGGAAAGACATTTATTGATGAAGAAAGAAATAAGATAATCCTTAGTAATAGATCTGAATATATAAAACTATCCCTTTCTCATGCTCTAGCACAGTCTGTAAAATTGATAGTTCTGGAACGCTCAGTTAGTAAAATCCTTGAAAAAACTTCGCCAATTCAAAAAGAGCTCGCTAATACAGGCAGTGTATCCTTGTCAAAAAAAGAAATATCCAAGCAAATTGGTCAACTTTTTAGCGAAAGATACTCTATTAATCTTCATAGTGATATCCTAGATACCCCAGAGTTCTTCTGGCGCAGACCAAGTTATGAACCACTATATCTAATGACAGCTGAATTCCAAGATATAAGCGTAAGGCAAGGTATACTTAATCATCGTCTAGATATTATCCAGGAATTATATAATATACTATCAAATGAACTTAATTATAAACATTCAGCGCGGCTAGAAATAACCATTGTTGTTTTAATTGCCATTGAAGTAGTGCTAGCTTTTTCACATAACAGTGTAATTTCTGAAATTATAAATTTGTTCTAGAAGTAAATCTGAGTTAAGTATAAAAACAAAAACTCTAGATATAAGCGCTAGCACCTTTTAATTTTAGTTCAAATAAGCTCAAGTGCGGCTTCTTCTAACACATTAATCTGATCCCGAAGTTTTGCGGCTTCTTCAAATTCAAGATTTTTTGCAGCTAACTTCATTTCCCTGCGTAAATTTTCTATGTATTTAGCAAGTTTTCCTGGGTCTGAGATAAGATTTTTAGCTTCTTTTTTGCCTATTTTTTCTGCAACTCTTTGTAACTCATTAAGAGCATGGATTTTTGTTGATATAGTCTGTGGAATAATTCCATGTTTGGTATTATATTCAATTTGAGCTGCTCTTCTTCTCTCTGTTTCTGATAAAGCTTTTTCTAATGACTTAGTCATTTTATCTGCATATAACAATACCCTACCTTCGCTATTCCTGGCTGCTCTACCTATTGTTTGTATAAGAGAAGTTTCTGAACGCAAAAAACCTTCCTTGTCGGCATCAAGAATTGCAACAAGACCACATTCCGGGATATCTAGTCCTTCTCTGAGTAAATTTACCCCAACAATAACGTCAATTTCTCCAAGACGCAGGCTTCTTATTATTTCTATTCTTTCTAGAGTTAGTATCGCTGAATGCAGATAAGCTACCTTTTGTCCAAGCTCTGATAAATAATTGCTAAGGTCTTCTGCCATCTTTTTTGTTAATGTCGTTACGAGAACGCGGAATCCTTGCTCTACTGTCTTTTTTATCTCTCCTATTAAATCTTCTACCTGTGTTGAAGCTGGTCTTACTATGCATATCGGATCCAACAAGCCAGTTGGCCTAATAATCAGTTCGATGATTTCTCCTCCTGTTTGCTCAAGTTCAAACCACGAGGGCGTAGCCGAGACAAATATAGTCTGTGGCCTTAGGTCTAGCCATTCTTCAAACTTAAGGGGGCGGTTATCAAGAGCTGATGGAAGCCTAAAACCATACTCCACAAGCGAAGTTTTCCTTACACGATCCCCATTATACATAGCTTTAACTTGTGGTACCATCACATGAGACTCATCCACAAATAGCAATGCATCCTTTGGTAAATACTCAAATAAGGTGGGTGGCGGCATACCAGCGAAGCGACCAGTTAAAAATCTTGAGTAATTTTCAATACCTTTGCAAGAACCTGTTGCCTGCAACATTTCAAGATCATATTGCGTCCGCTGATTTAACCTTGATGCTTCCAAAAGCTTATCGTTTTCTTTTAAAAAAATCAAATGTTCTTCTAGCTCATGCTGAATACCAATAATAGCTTTTTTTACAATAGATTCAGGGGTTACAAAATGCGAATTAGCATAAAGCGTTACATTATCAAATTTTCGAAATTTTTCACCAGTTAGCGGATCAAATTCACTTATATACTCAAGTTCATCACCGAAGAATGATAATCTCCAAGCTCTTGTAGCATAGTGTGAAGGAAAAATGTCAATATTCTCACCAACAACACGAAATGATCCTCTTTCAAAAGCTATATCATTTCGCTGATACTGTAAATCTACCAGTTGAACTAAAAAATCCTTTCTTTTATATTCCTTGCCAGCTTCAAGTTTCAGTGTCATTTCATAGTATAATTCAGGCGATCCGAGGCCATAAATACAAGAAACAGAAGATACCACTATAACATCCCTTCTCTCCATCAAAGATCTAGTGGCTGAGTGCCTTAGTAAATCGATTTGTTCATTAATAGATGAATCTTTCTCGATAAATGTATCGGTTCTTGAAATATATGCTTCGGGCTGATAATAATCATAATAGGAAACAAAGTACTCCACTGCATTTTCAGGAAATAACTCTTTCATTTCGGAATAAAGCTGAGCCGCCAAAGTCTTATTATGCGCCATAATAAGTGCTGGACGGCCTGTTTTTTCAATGACATTAGCCATAGTGAATGTCTTGCCAGAACCTGTAATACCCAAAAGCATCTGAGACTTTTCGCCAGCTGCAAGCCCATCTAATAGCTTTTTGATCGCTTTTGGTTGGTCTCCACTTGGTTGATAAACTGACTTAATCTTAAAAGCGCTCATTGACAACCAATTAAATAATGATTTAAACTGTCAGTATAACCTTTTAGAAGCAAATAACTATGAAAAAAATTACAATTTACACAACAAGCATCTGCCCTTACTGCGTTCGTGC
The DNA here is from genome assembly GCA_021741285.1 of Rickettsiaceae bacterium. Lineage (GTDB taxonomy): Bacteria > Pseudomonadota > Alphaproteobacteria > Rickettsiales > Rickettsiaceae > Megaera_A. The sequence goes on from JAIOYD010000001.1 coordinate 6,776, forward strand.
AAAAGCGCTATTTGACCGCAAAGGCTTAACTTATGAAGAAATTAACGTTGAAGAGCAACAAGAACGCGACAAAATGGTCATAAAAGCTGGTGGAAGACGTACTGTTCCACAAATTTTTATCGGTTCTGTCCACGTTGGCGGATGCGATGATCTTTATGCTCTTGAAAAAGAAGGTAAACTAGCAGGCATTTTAAATTAATTGGAGAGAATATATGGCAAAAGAAAAAAATACTAACGGCGATATTATATATTCCGCTATTTACTCAATTCGATCTAATCAATGGAAAATTCAAGATAATCAATATGATCTTTTGAAATTACTTACCTTATTGCCTGAATTATACAAAGATTTCACTTTTGATAACTTAGGAAAAGAATCTGTAAAAACCCTAACAAATGATTTAGTCGGTATTGCCTCTTTTAATGAAGCAGTAAAGGCCCAGGCAGAGATTTTCTCTTACTGTTACGGTATAAAAACTAATAAAATAGCCGAAGCATTAAACCTAGCATTGCCGTTAACAACTGAAGAAAATATTAGCCGAATATTGGGAGGATTACTCCCGTCTGGTTACGATAACTCAATAGAAAAAGGAGTTATTCCTATTCTCGGAGCTGAAGGAGCATATTGGGGAACTTCACAACCAACAGCTATTACTACTTTACTTAGAGCAGCCTATTATACCGTAACAAAAGAAAAATTTGGTTCCGGGTCAAGCTTAGATGAGTCTAGTATTTTTCATACATTTGATTTGCCTGCTAGTTATAACCCTAGCACAGTTCTAGAATGTAGCTATCTTCATAAACCAGTCTCTGTTTGGCAACTAACTGTTCCACACTCCGGATATTCTTTTGGGGGCGACAGAGCAAGCACTAAGCAATTTAGACCAGAAGACTGCACGTCATTCCTAGAAAAAATATATCAACTTGTTCCATCATCTGGCAGCTCGGCTGATTTATATCTTGCAGCAAGGACCTTGAGTGCATAGGATGTTACTATGGCTCCATCAAATTGGCTTGATTCTGCAAGCGGATCGTTAGTAAGACTATTGAAGGTATCGAAAGAACCTACCCCAGGATATATTGTAGCTTCCAGAACTTTCTCTGAAGAAAAACCACAAGCCTCCTCTCTTGGCTCAGGTGGACATACCGGTATGTTTTTAGGCGCAGATATAAGGTGAAATTGTTACTATAGCTTATAATCGAGATATGCCTGACAGGGAAGGCTTTGGTTTAAAATCCAGATCTTTTGAAAACTCATCAACGAAATGTACATTCTTTTTAAAACGTACTGATTTTGATTTCATTCCTAGAAGTAACGATTACTAGCCGTTTGACTTTAGAGATCTATATGGTTTTGTTTCTAGTATTGACGATGAGCTTCTTGTATCTGGAGAAGGAACAAGCCTGTTAGAAGAGGAATTTAAAGAGTAATTATTTTTAACTTAAACTTATACAACAAATCAACAACTTAAAATAGAGCATGAAAGACACCATACCGATACTATACAGCTTTGTTAGATGTCCATATGCGATGAGAGCAATAATGGCTTTGTTAGAGTGCCGAATTAACTGTATTGTGCGAGAGGTGGATCTTAGAAATAAACCATCTTCTATGTTAGAAATATCTCCTAAAGGAACCGTACCAGTGTTGATTTTAAAGACTAGGGTCATTGACCAGAGCCTTGATATAGTTAATTATGCTCTAGAACAAAATGACCCATTTAATATTCAAAAATATACCCAAGAAAAACAAAAAGAGATACAAGAACTAATTGCTAATAATGATATTGAATTTACAAAGTTACTCAGAATCTATAAATATCCAGAAAGATATCCGGAAGATTCTCAAGAATTATGTAAACACCAGATAGAAACTAAATTCTTAAATAAATATGAAAAAATGCTGGATAGCAACCTGTTCTTATTTGGTCTTAAATCTATAGCAGATATTACAATTTTACCTTTTATTAGACAATTCGCTATAGTCGATCAAGATTGGTTTTATAACAGTGATTATAAAAATATTATTGCTTGGCTTAAACTGATGACAAATAATGATGATTTTCAAAATATCATTATGGCAAAACATCAGCCTTGGCAAGAATTTGATAAATTAGTATACTTATTTAACTAGTAGATATATGGACTAAATATCTATCAACTAGCCGCAGATGCGGTTGAGCCAACTCGATTTCATTTAATAACGATGCTTTATCTATATTTAAACTGTTCTCCAACCCGAAACTGAGGTAAAATAAGTTATTACCTAGAATATTAATAATAACTAGCCAAGAGCATTTATGGAGTCGAGCTTAACATTTACTTTATTTGTAATTCTACTAGCTTTTATCTTTGAGTTTACTAATGGCTTTCATGATGCGGCTAATTCAATTGCAACTATTGTTGCTACCAAGGTTTTAACTCCACTGCAAGCAGTCATATGGGCAGCTTTTTTTAATTGTGCTGCGTTTTTATTTTTCAAATTATCAGTGGCTACCACAATAGGCAACGGTCTTGTTAACCATGATATAGTCAGTTCATCCCTGATTTTTGCAGCCTTGATTAGCGCAATCAGTTGGAATTTACTTACTTGGTATTATGGTCTTCCTTCTAGCTCTTCACATGCTTTAATTGGTGGTATTATCGGCGCAGCGATCTGCAAAGGAGGTATTTACTCGCTACAATTCTTTGGCCTAACTAAAATTATGATAGGAATATTAGTATCTCCCTTACTAGGTATATTAATAGGGTTATTCTTAGCTACTATTATTACTAAGATTTTTAACAATCCTAATAATAAGTGGTTTAAGATTTTACAACTTGCTTCGTCAGCTATGTTAAGCCTATCTCATGGCGGTAATGATGCACAAAAAACTATGGGGATTATTAGTTTACTTTTATTATCAAGCATTTATCAAGGTCAAGAATTTCATGTTCCTTCCTGGGTAGTCCTATCATGCTATGCGGTTATGGGTTGTGGCACTCTTGCTGGTGGCTGGCGAATAGTGCATACTATGGGCCAAAAAATCACCCGTTTAACTCCTATCCTCGGCTCGGCAGCAGAGACTGGAGCTACTATAGTGATTTTCGCTGCTACAAGTTTAGGAGCTCCAGTTTCAACTACTCATACTGTTACTGGGTCTATCGCAGGCGTTGGCATATCACGTGGTTCAACTGGCACTAGCTGGTCTATTATGTATAGGATCTTCTTAACTTGGCTGATCACTATACCAGCAACTGGATTAATTGCCGCAGCTCTTATGTTTTTAGTTGAAAAATTTTAGTTTTTGCTATTTCAATCGTTGATAATTTATCTAATTGATTTGCTTTGTAACCAGCATTAAACTTATCTTTCAGCACTGGTTGATATTGATTACAACCTTCATAAAACTCTAATATAAATAAAGAAACCCCAACCCTAGGGGCAAGAGTCAAATACGTAATTAAAATTAATATATTTAATATCTTTATTGTTGTTTATTTAATTGTATATTAGTATATTACCATTTTACATTTTTAACTTATCGGTATTTTTACTATGAAACATGTATTTTTTAACCATGAAGCTGCTGCTCTTGGAGATCTAGCAATGAATGCTAATGGCAATTGGGCTGGCAATAATATCAACTTTGCGGATAACGGGGCAGTAATCTTTGGAATAGGTGGCGCTGGTGGAGTTATTAATATTGGAGGAGGCAACATACTCAATCTTAACGAAGCACTGGTAGATAATATTTTTATTAATAATGGGGGAGCCAAAATACTCAATGCTAACGGAGCCTTTGCAATGGGTGGGGGTAACCCTGGGCATATTCCACTGGTTGACCCTATAGTAGAAGGCGCGATTGTAGCTATAAGCAATCCAGAAACAACTAGTTTGGCTCTTTCACATTTGGAACTGAGGGATCATCAATTACAACAACTATGCCCACATTTGTCAATAAATTCTAATATAGAATTTATTGACTTTAGCGTTAATCAAATTAGCGAAACTGGATTACACTTCTTTATCAGCTCTCCTCATGATGTGATATCTGCTAATTTTACTGCTTGCCCAATATATATTACACACCCAGCAGTAAACCGATCAATTTATCAGTCACCACTAATCCATTGTGCAATTGGTGATGGCATTAATCTTCTAGCCCAAAGACAGGAAAATGCGACGGTTATCATGAATAGTTTATACAATTAAATACTAGACTGTTTTGATCTTGAGTCTGCTCAAGAGCGTGAAAATTTAATAAAATTTATCTTAAGTCCTAGAGCTCAAAAAGCCTTAAAATGGTTATCGCAAAATAGTGAGGAATTAGGTTTAAAGTCTGTCGGTGGAGAAAAATTTGTCTTACTCCTTAACAAATTAGCAAATGAAAATATGTTCTATCTTAAAGGAGTTTGCAAAGAATTTAGCGAAGAGTCTTTACTAACTACTTTGCCACCAGAAAATATATTTAAAATTTTATCATACTTAGAATTCAACGATATTCTTCCTAGTGACAGCCCACTCGGAGAAAATGTCGAAGTATTAGGGAGTTTTTTCGTTGAGGAAGGTGATGAAAGCCTCTATTCTTAGAACAGATTTTCTATCAAGATTAACAAATTGATCAAAATAACCTTTAGTATAAGAATCTACACTTTTATACTAAAGGCGCCACCATCGTTTTCGGGAAAGTTGGATTTATAATGATCACAAATTAAACATACCGATTAATCCGACATATCTGTATAGCCTTTGATTCCAGTACCTGGAAGCACAATTTTAAAATTGTAAATACTTGTATCTATGTCGCCTAAAGCCTCAACAACCGAATCAAATTCTGGCTTATTACTAGGCTCACTTACTTTTTTGCCATTAAGCATCACAGTGGTCTGAATTGTGCCTAACATGTAATGTTCAACGCGAATATCAACGTGTGAAGCTAGACCAAGCATTGCGGGCGGATATGTCGTTACAAAAATAAATTCACCTTTATTATTTGTCGTTGCTGTCCCGTTACCAGTAAAAGTAAAACCACGATTTATATCTATTAAATTCTTTTTTGCAATATCTTTAAGTGGTTTATACGGGTATTTACCGTTACAGCTAGCCTGCCACATGTACACCTTAGCATCGGCAACTGGGATACAATTTTGATCTAATACCTTTCCATATATTATTATTTTCTCTCCACAAAACATTGCTTCTTGCCCGGCTTTGCGCAGTAAATTATTAGATGACTCAAATTTCTCTGGTTCGTAATCATTCATAGTGGTCTTAGTAACCGCACAAAAATTTAGATCTCGTAGATTTTCTTCCACTTTTTCTGCATTTACTAAACTTGTAGAAAAAATAACAAAAACAGATAAAGCTAGCTTAAAATGATTCATAATTACTACCTAAAAAAATAATTCGTAATATGTGTCTATCCACTTAAGTCAAAGAACAGAAGTGATATACTATAATTAGACAATATCAAACTTCTCTAAAGATAGATAGCCCACCTGATTTTCTATCAGTAGTTTCTCTTTTCTGGTTGATAAAAATCCACATTATCTTTGCTGAGTCTGATAGGTCTTAAGAATAAAGAAGAATTTTTCTGTACCAAACAAATAGTATGTCCCCAATATTTTGGATTGATTTGTATAAAATCATCTCTCCAATGAGCTCCCCGACTTTCTTCTCTCCATAGCGCTGACTCTATAGTGGCCCTAGCAGATAAAATCATATTACCAAGCTCTAAATAATGTTGAAGCAACATATTCCAATGCAGTGACTTATCTTTAATACCAGCCTTATAATACTCCTCCTCTATCTCCTTAATATCTTTTAAGGCTTGAATAAGCCCCTCATGCGTCCTAAATACCCCTACATACTTACTCATAATTCTTTTTAATTGCTGTGTCATTAACTCAATATCGCAAGCTTTTTTAGTAAAAATCTTTTTAAACTTATTGATATTCTTATGCCCTATTGAACTAGAAAATTCTTGGGTATCTTTATTTTGCAAAGAATCTACTGCTTTTTTTGCAAAAACAATAAGATCAAGCAATGAATTACAGCCCAAGCGCCCAGCACCATGCACGGAAATACAAGCAGCTTCACCTATCGCATATAGAGAATCAATTTTATGCTCTCCTTGTCCATCATACTTAATAACCTGACAATTGTTATTAGTTGGGATACCTCCCATATTATAATGAGCTGCGGGAGCAATAGGTATAAGATCTACACTGGCATTAATTTTAGCAAACTCCGTGCAATTCTCAAAAACAGTTGGTAATGTTTCAATTATTTCAGCTTCTGATAAATGCCTTAAATCAAGAAAGATATGGTCCTGATTTTTACCACATCCTCGCCCTTCACTTATTTCAGTTGCAATTGCCCTAGCAACAATATCTCTGGCAGCAAGCTCTTTAAATTTAGGAGCATATTTGAGCATAAATCTCTCTCCAAAAGAATTAATTAACATCCCTCCTGCTGATCTTGCGGCTTCAGTAATCAAAACTCCTACTCTATAAAGAGCTGTGGGATGAAATTGAACAAACTCCATATCCTGCAAAGGAATACCTACTCTAGCTACTAGCCCATTGCCATCCCCAGTACACACAGCAGAAGATGTGGCAGTCTCATATATCTGACTACATCCCCCTGTAGCAATTATAGTATTTTTTGCATTAATTATGTTTATGACACCATTTTCTATATCCCAACACACTGCTCCATAACATTGATTGTGCTCATAAAGCAAATCTAGGACAAAATTATAATTATGGAATGCAACGTTTCTGGTAAGGGCTTCCTCATAAAGCTTATGCATTATTGAATGCCCTGTACGATCTTTTGCAAAGCAAGCGCGGTGAGCAAAGGTTCCCTTGCCATATTCTGTGCTCTGACCACCATATATTTTTTGATCAATAGTACCGTCTTTTATTCGATCAAATTGAACTCCTAGCTCGCTTAGCATGTTTATCACTTCTGGAGCAGATTGACACATTTCTTCAACTGAATCTTGATCAGCCAACCAATCAGAGGCTTTTATAGTATCGTAGGCGTGCCAACGCCAATCATCTGGAGTAATGTTTCCAAGACTTGCATTAATTCCCCCTTGGGCAGCTATGGTATGGCTTTTTAGTGGGTGAACCTTACTTACAACAGCTACCTTTAACTCTCTTCTAGTTGCAAAAATTGCAGCTGCCAATCCAGAACCTCCTGAACCAACAATTAGCACATCATAAAAATGATTCTTTACTTCTAAATCCATATAAATATTGTTCAATCTTGAATCTTTAGCATTCAATTGTTATAGTTTGTGCTATTAGATATATATATAACATTACATAAAATTATGCAAAAATTTCTAACACTAATTATCACGGGCGGGATCATTTATATGATATTTCAACAGAGCATAAGCTCTATGAAACCCCCAGAGCACCTACAAAAACCGGGAACTACGAGTGAAGAACAAAAACCAGCTGAGTTTAGCGGAAATTTTATTGAAAAAACTATCTCTAGTGTTCTATTGAATGTTTTAAAAACTGACGAAGGAAGATTATTCCTTGAAAGCCTTATTCAACCGATGAATAAGGTAGTGGCTGGTTCTGGCAACGGTTTTGAAATGAACAGCGATAAATTTATCAATGCCTTATTCAAGATAAACACTTTTGGTGATGGAGAAAAAGGGCCAGCTTCTTGTGGGCATATCGTTACAATTCAGTATAAAATACTATCTTTAACAAATAGCATTCTTGAAGAAAATACGGCTACATTTCCCCTTGGCTCTAATAAGATAGCTCCAGGATTAGATGCGGTAATTGTTGGCATGAAGACTGGCCAGACTCGTCACGCAACTATTTCTAGCAAATATTTCCCAGAAACTTCTTCTAATAAATTGAGCTCCTTTAAGGTCAATATACTGCTGAAAGAAATAATGCCAGAAAATTTTATCGATGATACTGTTAAAATATTCGATGACCAACTATCTTATAGAGTACCTCTTTTTTGTGGCGGAAAAGCAGTTTATGACGCAAAAATAACCAAACTTAGTGATGGGAAAGTTATTTATAATTCTGTTGATACTGGTACAAAAATTACTATGCAAATAGGTAATTTAGTTTATCCGATGATTTTTTCTCATGCCTTGCATAACAAAATTCCTGTGGGAAATAGAACCGTGATCACTAAAGGGAAATTCTTTAAATCCTACGCGTCAAATTTTAGCACTATATTTCCAGAAACTATGCTGCCTGAGAATGAATATTTTATGCTTGAGTTCTTTAATTTTGAAAACCAAATGCCTACGCCACAAACAACGCTTGACCAAATTCAAGGATTACAACAGCAACAGAATAGTATTACTATAGCGCCTTAGTTTTTCATCAAAGGACGATATATAAAAATGAGATGACAATCAAATGCACTCCTAAAACAAAGTGTTTAAAATTGGCAAATTATGTTCAAGATGTGGGCTTCTTCGGAAACTCACTACCAGAGAGCGAATGCAAGAAGCATACAGAGCGGAAAACCGGAATGTACATAAAGTACATGAGGATTTGAGCACCGGAGTGACAAAGCAGGCGCCTTTGGGAGTAGAGTTTCCGAAGAAGTCTATTGTTCGTTCAAATTAAATGCATTTGTACGGCTTATACACTGCTTTAAGTACCTTCCAGTATGACTTTCATTACAAGCAGCAACTACTTCAGGGGTACCTTCAACCACTATCAACCCGCCTTTATCACCCCCTTCCGGTCCAATATCAATAATATAATCCGCTGTTTTAATTACTTCCATATTATGCTCAATGACAACCACTGTGTTACCTTTATCAACCAATATATGCAAAACCTTAAGTAGTTTTTTAATGTCGTCAACGTGTAATCCAGTGGTGGGCTCATCTAGAATATAAAGAGTCTTGCCTGTTGAGCGCTTTGAAAGTTCTTTAGCTAGTTTTACTCTCTGAGCTTCCCCCCCAGACAAAGTTGTTGCAGATTGACCAATTTTAATGTAACCAAGTCCTACCTCTTTAAGGGTAGCAAGTTTTTCAAATATTGCCGGCACTTTTTTGAAGAACTCAGTAGCATCTTCAACAGTCATATCAAGCACATCAGCAATATTTTTGCCGTTATATTTTACTTCTAAGGTTTCCCGATTATAACGCTTACTATTACAAACATCGCAGTTTATATAAACATCAGGCAAAAAATGCATTTCTATTTTAACTAAACCATCACCTTGACAGGCTTCACAGCGACCACCTTTAACATTAAAGGAAAAGCGTCCAACTTTATATCCCCTAATTTTTGATTCTGGTAGATCTGTAAACCAATCACGAATTGGCGTAAAAGCTCCGGTGTAGGTAGCTGGATTTGACCTAGGAGTTCTACCAATAGGTGACTGATTAATATCAATTACTTTATCTATATATTCAAGACCAGTAATCGACTTATACTCTCCTGGATAAATTTTAGAAGTAGGTTCCAGATACTTAAGAGCTGCTTTATAGAACGTATGAATTACAAGACTAGACTTACCGCTACCAGAAACACCCGTTATTGCAGTAAATGTACCAAGCTTAATAGTCATGGTCAAATTTTGTAGGTTATTTACATCGGCACCTGTCAAAACTATTTGCTTTCCAGCGTGTCCTTCTCTTATTTTATCAGGGATTGAAATATATTTCTTACCACTCAGATACTGCCCAGTTATACTATCAGCAACTTTCATTATTTCCTCGGGAGTACCTTGTGCAATAATTCTTCCACCATGAATTCCAGCACCAGGACCCACATCAATTATATGCTCAGACTCAAGCATCGTTTCATCGTCATGCTCAACAACAATGACAGTATTACCAAGGTCACGTAAGTTCTTAAGAGTGGCAATAAGACGAGCATTATCACGCTGATGCAAACCAATAGATGGTTCATCAAGAACATACAAAACTCCACTCAACCCACACCCAATCTGTGAAGCAAGCCTTATTCTCTGACTCTCTCCTCCAGAAAGAGTTCCTGATTCTCTAGACAGGCTTAAATAATCCAGCCCTACATTATTGAGAAATCTCAATCTCTCTTGAATCTCTTTGATCACCCTGCTAGCAATTTGCTTTTGCTTTGCATTTAATTTTGAGTCAATATTATCAAACCAATGCTGCGCTTCATGAATTGTTTTAGAAGCAACCTGACCAATATTAAGATTATCAATTTTTACGCACAAAGATTCTTGTTTAAGCCTATAACCATTACATATAGAACAACTATGCTTTGACATAAATCGATGTAGTTCTTCTCGCATCCAAACAGCATCCGTTTTTTTATATTTTACCTCTAGACTAGGTATAATACCTGCAAAAATTTGATTAATAACATCGCTTTTCCTGTCGTCATTATACTCAAAACTTATAATTTCCTCGCCTGAGCCATAAAATAAGATTTTTCTTACTTTTTCAGAAAGTTGTGAAAATGGAGTAGAAAGCTTAAACTGGTAATGTTTTGCAAGCGATTCAAGCGTGTCTATAAAAAACTTTGAAGATGATTTGCTCCAAGGAACGATTGCTCCTTCTTTTATACTAAGAGCGTAATTTGGCACAATAAGTTGTTCATCAAAGAAAGATTCTTTACCTATTCCTTCGCATGCGCTACAAGCTCCAAATGGGCTATTAAACGAAAAAATTCTCGGCTCAATCTCTTCCAATTGGAAGCCAGATTCTGGGCAAGAATATTTTTCTGAAAGAATAATGCGTTCCCCATTTTGGTATTGGCTATCATGCTTTTCTGGCATCGAAGAAATTTCGATATAAGTAACACCTTCGCCAAGCGCTAAAGAAGCTTCTAGACTTTCTGCCACCCTATTTCCAAGCGAGTCAGAAATGACTAGCCTATCGATGACAACTTCTATCGTGTGCTTTTTATTTTTATCAATTTTAGGTAGTTCATCAAGGTTACAAAGTTCGCCATCAAGATATATCCTTTGATATCCATGCTTTACTAAATTAACTATTTCTCTTCTAAATTCACCTTTTTGACCGCGTATCATTGGAGAAAGAATATATAATTTAGTTCCATCTGGTAAGCCATTCACTATGTCTACCATCTCAGAAATTGACTGGCTTTTTATTGGCAATCCCGTAGCGGGTGAGTAGGGAACTCCAATTCTGGCATACAATAATCTTAAGTAATCATAAATTTCAGTAATAGTTCCTACTGTTGATCTAGGGTTTTTAGATGTGGTTTTTTGGTCAATAGCAATAGATGGAGAAAGGCCCGATATGGATTCGACATTTGGCTTGTTTTGTAGGTGCAAAAACTGCCTAGCATACGATGACAGGCTCTCAACATAACGTCTTTGACCTTCAGCATATATAGTGTCAAAAGCAAGTGATGATTTGCCTGATCCACTAAGACCGGTAATAACAACAAATTTATTTCTAGGTATATCAACATTAATATCCTTGAGATTGTGCTCTTTTGCACCCCTTACTTTGATATATTCTTGCATAAGCCTCTTGACTCGAACTCAGGTTGTTTAGTATTATAGGCCTTAGGAGCAAGTTATTGCAATAGCAATTTGCATTATATTCTTCTTGGATGAGAGAATATTATATGATATAGCTTGTATTTATATTTGATAATTTTTCGATGGTTTTGCAATGGCAGGCAGTCTAAATAAAGTAACTCTAATTGGTAATTTGGGTAAAGATCCAGAAATAAGAACTACAAATGATGGCCGCGAGCTGGCTAATTTTAGTCTTGCTACAAGCGAGAGTTGGAAAGATAAAGTCACTGGTGAGAAAAAAGATAAAACTGAATGGCACAGAGTTGTAGTCTTTAACGAAGGATTAGTCCGCGTTATAAAAAGCTATGTAAAAAAAGGAAGCAAACTTTACATTGAAGGTCAACTCCAAACTAGAAAGTGGGTAGATAACGAAAATCAAGAGCGTTACACTACTGAAATAGTACTTCAAAATTACAATTCTAGCTTAATATTACTTGATACAAAAGGGGAAACTTCAGGTGAGTCTTATGCAGAAGGTAACCCTAAACAACATGTAAATTTTGATAATAGTGATCTAGATGATGAAATACCTTTCTAATATTGCCATCCTGATTTTAGCCACTGTTTTTTTATCGGGATGTGAAACTGTTACATCTAATCAAACAGCTAGTTCTGCTGATGAAATTTATGGTTTTAAAAAAGTATTAGTAAAAGGCGGCGACTTTTTGATAACTACTTATCAAAGAATTGATGATAAAAATGCACCGTTTACGTTCTACATTGAGGGAGACGGAGCTGCTTTTAACGGGAAATTTAAAATCTCGAATAATCCAACTCCAAAAAAACAGATGTTTATAAGTCTTGCTGCAATGGATAAAAGGCCCAACGTAGTTTATATAGCGCGTCCATGTCAGTATACGCCCATGCACCTGAATCCAAAATGTTCAAATCAATATTGGACAAATAAAAGGATGTCAGAAGATTCTGTTCTGGCAATAAATGATGTAATTAACAGTATAAATAATAAGCAAAAATTCAGCTTGATCGGGTACTCGGGCGGTGGGGGCATTGCCATACTTATAGCTGCAAGAAATCACATGGTTAGCGATATCATCACGGTGGCCGGTAATCTTGATCATCAGGCGTTTACAACTCATCATCACGTAACGCCTATGAAGGGATCATTAAATCCGATTGACTATGTAACTCAAGTACGTAATATACCTCAACTCCATATTTCCGGAGGAAAAGACACTATTATACCGCCATTTATTGCAGATAAATTCGTTCAAAAAGCTTCATCTCCTTGCGTTAAGCAGCAGATATTTGCAAGCGTTTCGCATAGAGCGGGATGGAAAGAAATGTGGGAATATATATATATCAAACCAATCAAATGTTATGATTAGTGCAACAAAAAATATAGGTAAATCCTATGACAGAAGTACAAAAAAATAAAAAGTTTAAACATTACGATACTATCACAATTGCTTTTATTGTGTGCTTCCTTACAGCCAATTTAGGGGCAACTAAGCTTTGGCAAGTTGGCTCACTTACCCTACCTGGTGGTATTTTTGTTTTCCCCATGTTGTATGTGTTAAATGACATATTGACTGAAGTATATGGCTTTACTGCCAGTAGAAGAGTAATTTGGATTGCTTTATATAGCAATCTTTTCCTAGCTTTAGTATTATACGCGGTAGTATTTTTACCACCCTCTGATCACTGGGAGAATCAAGAAGCTTTTGTACAAATTTTTTCTTTAGCGCCCAGAATATTTATTGCTTCTATTAGCAGTTATTTTATTGGCGAGTTGCTTAATGCCTCGGTTATTTCAAGCTTAAAAATAATGCTTGAAGGACGTAATTTTGCGCTGCGAGCAATATTGAGTACTTGTGTTGGAGCTTTTATAGAAACCTCCATTTTTGCAAGTATCGCCTTCGGATTTAAACTGTCAGCAAGTCACCTTTTATCAATGATTTTTACTCTTACTTCGCTAAAAGTTTTATATGAGCTAGCAGCATTACCACTAACAGTCAAAGTTACCAACTATTTGAAAAAAGCTGAAGATATGGATTCGTACGAAAAGCCTTCTTGGTATGGAGTTATGGGCTGGTCAAAGCCATAAGATTAATATTTTCTACATCATCCATTTTATTGTTATATAAAAATAAAAACCGAGCTATATGTTGTGCCAGCTCTTTTCTTTCAGGAGTGCTAATAATACCCGAAACATAAGAAATTGCTGATTTACCATCCTCGTCTAATGTAAATGGATTTGCTCCTTGGGAAATAAGCGCACACATCTCCTTCACATTGATAAGCTTTGAAGCTATAAAAAGTTTGCTTTGTATTATTTGATTGATCATAATTCATCTCTCTTTTTGTTAAAAACAAGAGGATTCAAAACAGATCCTCTTATTTTAACTCTAGAGAAACAAAAACGGCTTGATTCCCAGAGTGATCGGGGAGTTCGAAAACCGTTAACAACAGCTACGACAATCTTTAGGAAAAAGTTGCCTTTTTCCTTGAACATCATTATCGTCTCCCCGACCATAAAGATCGGAGATCCTATCATTTTATGGCTGAAAAGCCATGTTAACGGGGATTTCGACACCCCAAAGCATTGCTGCTTACTTGCTATCCTAAGGTATAAGGAGCAAAAGTCAAGCTATACTTCTTAGAATAGTTCTATACTTCTTAGAATAGTTAAATTGTTATGGTTGCTCTATAATAATACTTACACCCAAAACTACCCCCCAACATGCACTAACCAGGGAAAACTCGGTTAGATCATTTTGGTACGACAGACACAACTCGTTTTATCATTATCTCTATAATATGCTCACATAGAGGAGCCTGAATTTTATAATCTGACTTAAACCCTAAGTTAAATTTACTTAAAGTTTGATCGCAAATAAGTTTTTCATGCTCTTTGATTACTGAAGATAAATCATAATCACATTTGAGTTCAAGTTCGATCCGGTCGGATACATCAAATACAGCATCTTTTCTTGCTTGCTGAACAAGTCTGATTATATCCCGGGCTATTCCTTCGCGTTCAAGAGATGGAGTAACTTCAAGGTCAAGCCAAATCATTCCTTGATTTGAAGATAACGGCTTTGCTCCTTGATTTACACGTGGCACAAGACTTATGGTATATTCTTCTGGCAGCAACTCTTCTCCACAAATATTTAGTTTATTCTCATTAAATTGCCAGCTACCAGATTTAGCAGCCACAATAATTTCTTTCATCTTATTAGGTAATCTTTTGCCAAGAATTGGAAAATTGATCGATAGCTTTTGATCAGCATTGCCTGATAGATCATCACTAAACGAAATTAATTTTACGTTAATTTCATCTTTAATTAAGTCAGCAAAAGCATGAAATTTACTACTATTTGCAGTAATAATTTTTATCATTGCAAGGGGCTGTCTTACTCTAATATTTTCAGCACTTCGAATAAATAAGGCCGTGCTGCAGATATCAAGAACTTGATCCATTAACACCACCAATTCTAGGTCGATTTCTACTTCATCTAATTTAGGAAAGTCAGTTAGGTGAACACTTTTTTCGCTAGGGTTTAGTCCTAGATAAATATGTTCTGCAATAAGAGGAAGAAGAGATGACATAGCTTTCGTCATCGTGACTATACAGCTATATAATGTATTGTAAGACTCTAATTTATCTTCATCTTGATCAGATTTCCAAAAGCGAGCTCTGCTCCTTCTGATATACCAATTATTTAGCACTTCAAAAAATGACGAGATTATTTCGTAAGAAGAAGAGCTATCATAAGCATCCATATTCTTCTCAATTGCATTAACTGCAATTTTTAATTTTGAAATAATATATCTATCAAGCACATTTTCTGATTTAAAGCTCATTTGCGCCTTGATTTTGTCAATATTTGCATACAAGCAGAAAAAATGATATGCATTCCATATGGGCTTTATAAATAGTCTAAGGCTATCGAAAACCATTCTTCCATCTTTATCGATTAGCAACTCCTGCCCCCTCACAACTGTGGAGGAAAGCATGGTAACTCTTAACGCATCAGCGCCGTATTTTTCAAATAGCTCTAAAGGATCTGCATAATTATTTAGTCGCTTCGACAATTTTTGTCCTGTAGCATCCAAAATAACACCGTGACAAATGCAGTTCAGAAACGGAGGTCGATCAAATAAAGCTGTTGATAACACCATTAAAGTATAGAACCATCCCCTTGTTTGCGCTGAATATTCAACTATAAAATCCGCAGGAAAATGGTTCTCAAACCACTCTTTGTTTTCGAAGGGGTAATGCGCTTGTCCATATGGCATTGATCCACTTTCAAACCAACAATCAAAAACATCTCCTACTCTCCGCATCACTGATTTTCCCTTAGGATCGTCTGGATTAGGGCGAGTCAATTCATCAATAAATGGTTTATGCAGATCATCTAGTTTTACACCAAAATCATTTTCTAATTCTTCAATCGAACCATATACATCAATTCTTGGATATTTTGGATCATCTGATCG
Source organism: Rickettsiaceae bacterium (assembly GCA_021741285.1). Taxonomy (GTDB): domain Bacteria; phylum Pseudomonadota; class Alphaproteobacteria; order Rickettsiales; family Rickettsiaceae; genus Megaera_A. Next base: position 22,770 of record JAIOYD010000001.1, read on the forward strand.
CCACACTGGAATTGGAGTTCCCCAGAAACGATTACGACTTATGGACCAATCACGTGCATTTTCAAGCCATTTGCCAAACAAACCATCTTTTATATTACCAGGTATCCAGTTGATTTTTTGGTTAAGTTCAACCATACGGTCTTTAAATTCTGTTACTTTAACATACCAGGAAGGTACTGCTTTATAGATTAGCGGTGTATCTGTTCTCCAGCAATGCGGATAATTATGAATATATTGCTCAGTCTTTACCCAGCTTCCTTGTTCTTTTAGCCTAATAATAATAGGGTCATTTGCTTCAAAAACCTGCATTCCCATAAAATCACTTACTTCGCTAGTAAATTTTCCAGCATTGTCCACAGGACATACAAGTTCAATTCCTTCTTTTTCACAAACAACCTGATCATCTTCGCCGAACCCAGGCGCCATATGTACTATGCCTGTACCATCACCTTCAACAACAAAATCCGCAGCAAGAATTTTAAAGCTATTAGGATGAGTTTTAAAATACTCAAATAACGGCTGATAGCTTAACCCGTTCAAATCATTGCCTTTAAGTGTAAAGAATTGGGTATTTTCATTTATCCCTAATTCTTTAGCATAGTTTTTAACAGCAAACTCACCAATAATGTAACATATGTTTTCTTTTACTACGCACGCATAGTTCATCTCTGCACTGACAGCCAAAGCTAAATTAGCAGGCAGAGTCCATGGCGTTGTCGTCCAGGCTAAAATACGATATTCATCGCAACTACTTGGAGCGTCTTTTGGTATTTCATTTAACTTGAAACCAACTGTAACTGCTTTATCAGCACGTTCTCTATACGAGTTATCTAACCTGGTTTCGAAGTTTGACAATGGAGTCTCACATGCCCAAGAATAAGGCATAACCCTCATTGACTCATATATTAAACCCTTTCTATATAACTCCTTAAATGCCCAAAGAACAGACTCCATGTAATTTGTATCCATGGTTTTGTACGAATTCTTAAAATCTACCCACCTGGCTTGACGGTTCACGTATTTTTCCCAATTATGAGAATATTTCATTACTGAACTACGACAAAAATCATTGAATTTATCAATACCATATTCATTAATTGCTATACGCCCTGAAAATCCTAGCTCCTTTTCTGCTCCCATTTCTGCTGGTAGTCCATGGCAATCCCAACCAAACCTACGCTCTACCTTTTTGCCCTTAGTTGTTTGATACCTTGCATAAGTATCCTTAACAAAGCCGGTGAGTAGATGACCATAGTGAGGCAACCCATTAGCGAATGGTGGGCCGTCGTAAAAAACAAACTCATTGTCTGCAGAAGTTGTATTCCTGTTATCAATAGATTGCTGAAAAATGTTATTTTCTTGCCAGTATTTGAGGATTTGATTTTCTATTTGTGGAAAATCTATGTTTGATATTACTTCCGGATAATAATGCTTTTTATTAGTCATATATTTGATATTTATAATTTTATCTTTTAAGAAAAAAGCCTAACAATAGGAATATCTTCCATTTTTGGCATCTTGATATTGTGTTTAAAACTAGCAATATTGATAATATTATCAAGTGCATTTTTGATAAAATATTTAGTATCTTTATAATCTGCAGAATTATCGCCCAAATAAAATGCTCGGGCTGCTCCATACACACCAAGCAATAAACCTCTTTTTGTATAATAATTATGGTCGCTAGACTTATCCCCAGCATATTTCCAAATTATATCACAACTATGGCACGCTGCTTCTGTACCAGTGACAATGTTTGTAGGTATCAGGTAATAACCAGAGCACCTTAACGCTACTTTTTTTGACATCACACTCAAAATCCTAATTTCAAGAGCTAGCGCAATTTGATCACGTATCTTCTTTGGCTTATCTAAAACAGACAATTGTTCTAACATTTGTTCATCAAGCCACTTTTCAAAAGCAGATGTTATTTCTTGTATGCCTGACGAAAAAATTATATGATTATATCCCATATGAAGACCTATATTAGACTCAGCCATACTAATTAAACCTTCCGACCAAGATATAGTCTCTAGCAACTTTCGGAACTCTTTAAAAAAATTAATCCTTATTGCCTGCTGTTTTTTCTCCACATCGCTCATTTTTCAACCTTTTCACTTGACAGCCTGGTTAACTATATAGATAATGAACTCTTATTACAACTAAATGCCGACCAGGAGGTAATTTCTAGTGGCAGTACATATTAGTGTTCATGGTGGAAACAGCGAAAAAGCAATCAGCGATCTTAAACGCAAGATGCAAAGAGAGCTTGTATTCCGTCAAATGAAGACCTCTCGTTTTTATGAAACACCTTCTTCAAAAAGAGTTCGTGAAAAACAAGAGTCTGACAGACGTATAAGAAAAAACAACCGCAGGAAGAGAATGGAAGGCTAATTCTCAAAATGTTGTGTAGGTAAATTAAAAAGAGCTTCAGCGTAAACACTGAAGCTCTTTTTGTCTTAAATAACGACTAGCAGAAATAAAAACACTAGTTGCAAAGAATTTGAGGTAATACAAATTTAGCTAAAAATACATACAACCCCTAGAGAAAACTTACTTGAGTCTATGACTACACAGAATAGAATATAACATACCCTAACAAGTTTCCTTGTAACGCTTGTCTAACCCTCTTCAGAAATCATTGTAAGTGCTGTTTTGAGTCTTTGGAATAGCTTCTGATAGTGGGTTTTTTCTCGCCTGCTTTTCTCTTTTTGTTTCTGGTCTCCACATAAAATATAATTTTCTCTATAATTGGTTTTGCTACTAAGTTTATTTTATGTAGTTAAGTTTTTGTATCCCACTATTTTTACAACCACAAGCTGAATTATTCAAAAAACATTTATCGGCTCCGTTGCACAAATTAGTGATTTTACCGATAGCTATAGTAAATCAACTTGAGATAGCGTAGAATATGTGATAGTATAAAGCAAAAAATGCAAGCATATAGTATAGATTTAAGGAAGAGGGTAATAAAATTCATAGAGGAAGGGAATAGCCAACAATCGGCAACAAAAATAT
>JAIOYD010000122.1 GCA_021741285.1 Rickettsiaceae bacterium
GAATTAAAAAATAGCGATTTAATTGTATCAGACAATCATGTGCTACCATTAAACATTTTTAGCAATGCAATTTTAATGGGGTCTTTCTTATGGCATGATGTAACAACACCTTTATCCATTGAAGGGCAGGAAATTATAAATTTCGAAATTGACTTATTGCTGAAACTTAGGCCTCCATTAATTTGTTTAGGGGATATGGTTATGCCAAGTCTCAGAAACCAAACAAATTTGCTTGAACAAGGGTGGTTTACTAACAGGACAACACTCTTACCCACTAAAAATAAAGAGAAAAAAAGAGTACTAATTACTGGAGGAGGAACAGAGCTAATCAACAAACAGCTTTTAGCTTTAACTCTAGTTGTAATAAGTAGATTGCCAAATATAGAATTCTTTCTTGATTCTAAACTTTTTGAAATGGCTAAAAAAAATGAAACTAAGCTCTCAAAATTTAGCTTTACTGAGTCAGATTTTGCTTCCTTAGACTTCATTATTTGTAGGCCAGGTGTTGGTATTCTCACGGATTGTGTTAGATTCTCTGTTCCACCACTAGTTATAAATGATGGATTTAACCGTGAGATAAATCATAACTCAACAATGGTAAATGAATTGGGAATAGGAATGGGGTTAGATATCAATGAAAATAATATAAATGAGGTTGCTGAAAAACTTTGCAAAGTTATTGAAAACGACCAATTGAAATTAGATTATATAAAGGCCTTAAAAAATAGAACCGTTAATGGAGCATATTCTGCTTCAAGAGAAATAATTAATTTTTTAAATAATGGATAGCATTAGTAAGTTATTTTGTAATAAGAGCGAATCTCTCTTTTGTGCGCTTAGAATTTTCGATAAGGCTCCTGAATTTGGATTACCAGCAGGTATAGTAATAATAACGGATAGCAATGGAATTGTAATTGGTACCGTTACTGAAGGGGATATTCGAAGAGGATTATTGAGTGGAGCCACAATGGATTCTGCATTGGATTTAGTGATGAATTCTAATCCAATTATGTTTGAAAGCCATTTATCTTTGAAAGAAATTGCAGAAAGGATTCCAGAAGAATTAGAAAAAAGGAATAGAAAAAGCAGAAGATTTCTTGGCAAGATTTTAATTACAGATAAGGAAAAGAAGCCTGTAAAAGTATTAGAATACCATGAGCTATGGGAACAAAGAGTAGCCACTCACCGCCACCTAGTTGTTGTTGGTTTAGGATATGTTGGCCTAACCATGGCAGTTGTTATGGCAGATGCAGGATTTCAAGTAACGGGAGTAGAAGTTAGCAATGCTAGATGTGAAATGCTTAGAAATGGTGAATCTTATATTCATGAAGTTGGATTAAAAGAATTGCTCCGTGAACAAATCAATAAAAATTTTAATGTAATAAACCATCTTCCTGAAAATGGCGATGTTTTTATTATTTCAGTTGGAACACCAGTTGAAATGAACCAAAATGGACAAAAGCATCCGGTTATGAATTATTTGGAGGATGCTTGCATTGGTATTGGAAAAATCTTGAAGAGAGGAAATCTTGTAATTTTAAGATCAACTGTCCCTATTGGTACGTGTAGAAATTTTGTTAAGGCTAAACTTGAGGCAGTTTCTGGACTTATATGCGGTGTTGATTTCAATCTATCATTTGCACCAGAACGAACTGCAGAAGGGAAAGCATTGAAAGAACTTCGTTCTCTTCCGCAAATAATTGGTGGATATAATTCAGATTCACTTGAAGCAACCGCAGCTATTTTTAGAGACCTTACCCCTACAATTGTTAAGGTAGATTCCCTAGAAGCTGCTGAAATGGCCAAATTAATTAATAACTCTTTCAGAGATTATATTTTCGCATACTCTAACCAAATAGCAAAAATTGCCACTACTTTCAATATTGATGTGTTTGGAGTTATTAAGGCAGCTAACGAAGGTTATGTTAGAGATCCTGTTCCTTTGCCTAGTCCAGGGGTAGGTGGGCCTTGCCTTACCAAAGACCCATATATTTTTGCTTCGGTGGCTGAACAGAAAAATTTTGACTCATCTATCTTTATTAATGGTAGAAACATAAATGAATCAATGCATAATCATGTTTATGATCGTATTACCAATCAACTCAATAAAATTGGAAAAGAACTTTCTGGAGCTAAAATTCTAATTGCTGGCCTAGCCTTCAAGGGATATCCTGAAACTGGAGATATTAGAAACTCATCAGCGGTAGAGATTGGTTTGATGTTTCAACATTCTGGTGCAACTGTATTAGCTTATGATCCCATCGCAGAGATTTCTGAAATAAAAGAAATTGGTTTTACCCCATTAACACTAAGTGATGCATTTACAGGTATTGATGCTGTATTATTTTTGAATAATCATAAAAGCTTTGAAAAGCTGGATATGTATGAAACCGTTAGAAAAATGAATGAGAATCCAATTATTTTTGATGGTTGGAATCTGTTTAGAGCGGATGATATTGTTTCTGTGCGGCCATCCGTTTATATGAATTTGAGTTACGTTAAAACTACTTTAGTATGAAGATTTTAGGTGTTATTCCTGCGCGTGGAGGTTCAAAAGGTGTACCAAGGAAAAATATTAGAATTCTAATTGATAAGCCATTAATAAAGTATTCTATTGATGCAGCATTAAATTCTAGGTTATCTGATGTTATTGTATCAACTGAAGATTTAGAAATAGCAAACTTTGCAAAGGAGTGTAACTGCAGTGCTCCATTTGTTAGGCCAGAGGAATTAGCCACTGATAACGCTCGGTCAATAGATGTAGCAATACATGCTATTAAAACTATGGAAGTATTAAATAATACTTTTTATGATGCAATAATGTTGCTTCAACCAACTACCCCATTTAGAAGTAGTGAAGATATTAACAATTGTATTGATTTGTTAGAAAATAATATCCAAGTCGATAGTGTGATTAGCGTAGTAGATGTTAAAGCTCACCATCCTGCTAGAATGAAGTATATTAGAAATGGAATTCTTGTTGACCCTGATTTTTGCGAAAAATATGAAAACCAAAATCGGCAGGAGCTTGAACCCATGTATATTAGGAATGGTGCAATATATTTAACTCGAAGAAAAACAATTTTAGAAAGTTCTTTTAAAGGAAGTGTTTGTTTACCATATGTGATGCCCGAATCTAATTCAGCAAACATTGATACCATTGAGGACTTTGAATTTGCAGAATGGACTTACTATAAATCTAAAAATGAGACTTCTTCATTTAGAATATAAACAATACCCTGTAGAAGCTAGGAATATCCTTGATGAAATGGGGGAAGTTGTGCCACTTGAGGTTGTGTTGCAATCAGATTTAATTCAGTTCTTAAAAAAGGATAATCATTTCGACACTATTTTTACAAGACTTGGATTAATGATAAGTGAGGAAGTTATTGATTTACTGCCGAACCTTAAGTATATTGTAACCTCCACCACCGGTCTTAATCATATTGAAGTTAAATATGCTGAAAAGAAAGGTATTAAAGTTATAAGCCTTAAAGGGGAGTTTGAATTTTTAGCAAATATAAAAAGTACTGCAGAACATACTTGGTTGCTACTTCTTTCATTGTTAAGGCATCATGTATCTTCTGTTAAAGATGTTATTGATAACAAGAATTGGAATAGAGAACCTTTTTTAAGTGACGAGGTTGACGGAAAAACAATTGGCATTATTGGATATGGTAGATTAGGTAAAATTATAGCAAAGTACGCTAAGGCTTTTTCTGCAAATGTTTTGGTCAATGATGTAACTGAAAGTTCTATTAAAAATGATATCCAATTTTCTTCATTAGAATTTTTATTGAAAAATTCGGATATAGTGTTTTTAATGATTAATTATTCAGATGAAAATCTAGCATTCTTCAATGAAGAAAAATTTTTGATGATGAAAAAAGGTGCTTATTTTATTAATACCTCCAGAGGAGAATTGGTTGTTGAAAATGCATTATTATCAGCTCTTGTTTCGGGGCATTTAAAAGGAGCAGCACTAGACGTTTTAAATGGCGATAGTTCCTGGGAGAGGAAATTTGAGGGCATTAAGGAATTATTTGAGTATGCTAGCCAAAATTCAAATTTGATAATTACCCCACATATGGGTGGGTTTGGATCAAGCTCCATAAGCAAAACTAGAAACTTTATTGTTGAGAAATTCAAGAGCTTAATTGATTTGGCTAAATCTTGATTGAGTATTAATTTGATTCTGTCTTCACTATAAAAAATAATAAAAATATGAAACCAATACTAATTGCTGAATGTTGCCAAAATCACAATGGCAACAAGGAGATTTTAAAAAAACAAATACATGAGGCTGCATCAAACGGAGCTGATTTTGTTAAGATTCAAGCCATCAGGTCAAAGGAATTAACGCATAGACCAAGATTTGATGAAGGGCTTTTAGATGAAAATGGTGTCGTGCAAGTAATTAAGCGACCCTTTGACGCAGAAATAGCAAGACTCTCAAAACTTGATCTTAGTTTAGATGACGAGGAATGGTTTGTTGAAGAGTGTTTAAGGGCTGGTATTGCTCCAATGACAACAGCCTTTACTTTAAACGGTGCAAGAGAAATAAAAGACATGGGATATGAGGCCATAAAAATTGCAAGCTACGATTGTGCTTCTTTTCCTTTGCTTAGAGAGGTTAGAAAATATTGGAATAATATCTTTGTTTCTACTGGCGCAACATATGATAACGAAATTGAGAAAGCAGCAGAAGTATTAAAAGGTACAGATTTTACATTTCTACATTGTTTAACCATATATCCAACACCTTTAGAAGTTTTAAATCTGAAAAGAATGAACTATCTGAGACGCTATACCAATAAGATTGGTTATTCTGATCATTCTCTAGTAGAAACAACTGGCTTAAGAGCTAGCAAGATAGCCATTGCATTAGGTGCAAGTTGCATAGAAAGGCATTTTACAGTATTAGAAAAGGATCAATCAAAAGACGGACCAGTTTCTATTAATCCTCAGCAACTTAGAGAGCTAAAAGAGTTTATAAATTTGAGTAGGTATGAACAAATGGATTTTATAAATAAAGAATTTCCTGATTGGGAAATGACTGTAGGAGTTGCAACACGTGAACTTTCTCATGCAGAAAAACTTAACCGAGATTATTTCCGTGGGCGTTTCGCTAGCATTGTAAATGGGAAACCTGTTTATAATTGGGAAGAGGAATTGTTTTAATTAATCCTAACAAATTCAATTATGTTTAAAATAAATAGTTCTTCATTGGCATTGTTTTTTATAGAGAATTACAACTCTAAATGGAATACAGGCCACCCCGATATTAAGTCAACAGTTGGTTCTTTTGATTACGAATATGAATACGCCTTACTGCAGTTAAATAAAAAAACTATAAGTGGAATAGGTGTTAAATTATTAAATAAACATGTTCTAGAAATAGGTTGTGGGCATGGTGGAATTTGTGTTTATGCTTCCATGAATGGTGCAAATGAAGTTATAGGAATAGATTTAAGT
>JAIOYD010000123.1 GCA_021741285.1 Rickettsiaceae bacterium
CACCCACACGATTCAGGGGGCACAGGTAGACCAACATATACAAAGTTAGATATCAAGTTTGCTGATCGGCAGTGGATTTCAGTCATGTCCTATGACCTCCACGAAAATGGAGGTGATGGGGCTTACTCAGGATCGCAACCAATTGGACCAATGTTGTTGGATGCTATTGCTCTTCAATATTTGTATGGCGAATCAACATTCAACTCTGGCAATACAACATACGACTTAAATCGATACCTCGGAAATTACTATAACTGCCAGTGGGATGCTTCTGGAACAGATCTTTTGGACGGCAGAAACTTGACCTATGGAATAGTTGTTGAGTTGGATGGCGGTCAAATGAGCAATGGCATAAACCTTCATCATGTTGGTTTCGTCACAACGGCACTTGACTATCTTGCCTTGTCCTTAGCAAATCCAACTAAATGGACATGGTTGTGGGGTGAGTATGAGAACGTCAATGGTTCTCCTTATGACGATGTCATCTCAGGAAATGATCTGGATAACGTCATAAATGGTGGAAGTGGTGATGATTATTTGACTGGCGGATCTGGTGACGATACCTTCGATTGGGACTCATCATTGCGAGATGGAGATGATACTTTTATCGGTGGACTTGGTGATGATATTTACGTTTTAAATTCACCAGGCGATACTGTTCAAGAAGATTCTTTTGAAGGTGTTGATACAGTTTTCGTTGGTTTTAACTATTCAATTGCGAATACAGCAATTGAAAATATAAAAACTTTCAACAATCAAACGACCGCAGTTACGTTTACCGGAAACGCATGGAAAAATATTATTGAAGGCGGTGCAGGGAATGACTTTTTGTATGGCAATGAAGGTGCTGATACTTTAGACGGTGGTTTAGGCAATGATTTAATTGACGGTGGAGCAGACACTGATTACGCAGTCTATTCAAGTGTTTTTTCTGCCTTAATTTTTAAGACGAATGGCTCTGACATCATCGTTACTTCATCAAGTGAAGGCGTGGACACACTTCGAAACGTTGAGTACGTTCGAGCAAATGGAGTGGACTACAAATTGTCAAATATATTGTCTAGTAGCTCACCTACCTACTCGCTGACAACTTCTAGTTCATCAGTTAATGAAGGTTCAACAGCCAAGTTCACATTAGTAACAACTAATGTCGCTGCTGGAACTGCTATTTCTTATTCAATTTCAGGTGTTTCCGCTGCAGACCTCCAGTCTGGCGTTCTTTCAGGTTCAGTGGCTGTATCATCATCTGGAACTACAACTATCAGTATTCCCATCAAAGCAGATGGAGTTACTGAAGGCGCGGAAACACTAACATTAGCTACGCAGGGTAAAAGCGCTAGCACAGTTGTTAATGACACTTCTATTTTCAAAGGACCTGCGGCAGCTGATTTAGTTTATGTATTTAAAAGTGAAAAAATTGGAGTCGGCATAAATCCAGCATCGTTTAGTTATTTTTATACTGCAAGCGTACAGGAAGCTAATTCTATAAAGTCGCAATCAAACTGGCCTTGGATTGAAAAAACAGCGACTTTTGAAGCTGCACATAGCAACCCAACCATTGCTGTTCCAGTTTACCGATTTTGGTCAGAAAAACATCAATCGCATTTCTTCACGATTAATCAAAATGAGAAGGACCAAATTATTGCTTGGTCGCTTACAGGTCAAAATGGTTATGATTGGAAATATGAAGGTGAAAATTTCAAAGTTTACACAAGCTCCACTCCAACTGACGATTTAGGTAAGTCTGCAATTCCAGTTTATAGAATATGGATGGATGATAAGGATTTCAATTCTGTTAATGGTTTATCTGGCGGACATTACTTCACTGCAAGTAAAGATGAATACGATACAATGATTAAGTTGGTTGGGGTTAAGGGCGAGGGAGTGGCTTTTTATGGTGAAGTACCGGGAAATTGATTCAAATATAATATATGAAATCGATATATAAACTCATTATTAAATTAATTTCAATATTATTATTGAGTGCATGTAATAATGATTCTAAATTTACTAATTATGCAATTGAAATACCTGCTTCTTGTGAGGCAACTAATATACCTTATGGAGCTCCAATTGTAAAAATTAAATTTACTGTTTCAGAAAATGGAGTTATTGATAATAAAAGTATTAGTCAAACTTCTGGATATAAAAATATAGATGATGCAGCGCTTAAAAATATTGATACTTGTAAATATACACCGTTAATTATAAATTCGAAACCTCAAGCCAGCTTGATGGAACGAACTTATACTTGGACTCAAAACATTGCCAAATAATTAAGGATAATCATGACAAGAATAGTAGTTTATAATAACCCAATGACGTCTGGTGTGGGTGCTGGTCTACATTTAGAGCCTAATTCACCAAGTGATTTGTTCTCACCATTTGAAGGTGTTGATTTTGATAAGGGCCAAATTATTGATAATGGGTCTATCTACAAATCTACTGTAAATGCAAATGGTAATGTTTATACTTTATCTATGAGTTATTCATATAATAAAATAAATACTATCACCGCTGGAATCAATTCACAAACAGTTATTGCAATTTCAAATATCAATTTATATTTAAATGATTGGCTACTTTTTGAGGGTGATGTTTTGACCTCAATGCTATTAAGTACAGACGATCAAATTTATGGTGCAGATGGTAATGATGTACTTTGGGGTTATGAAGGAAATGATTATTTAAGCGGTGCTGGAGGTAATGATAAGTTTTACGGAGGTGGTGGATATGACACTATTGTTGGAGGATCCGGAGTTGACACGGCAATATTGGGAAATGATAAAGGTGACTATGCTCCTTCAAGGAATCCTTTAACTGGCGATATTGATATATTGTTCAAGGCGGGTTCTTCTGGTGTGGAAACTGTAAAAGCAGACGTTGAATTTCTTCAATTTAGAGATGGAACAATCTCAACATCTAATTTGAATTATTGGGGAAAAAATACACCACTCATTTCATCTGCAGATTCATCTGTATTTAGATTTTTTAATACACGTGACAACGCATTTTTCTATACAAATAATATTTCCGAAAAGAATGCCGTTCTAGCTAATAGTGATGTTGTTAAAAATAATGTCGGAGAATGGCCTTATGTCTTTCAAGGAAGTACTTTCGAAGCTGCCCACTCCTATGCTGGTTCAGTCGGAGTTCATAGATTTTATAACACCCAAACTGGGCATCACTTTTTCACAGTCAATCAGCAAGAAGTAAACTACATAAAAAATATGTCAGCTTCAGGGGCATGGCCTTTTTTATATGAAGATATCAGGTTCAATGTTTATGCAACAGATCCAACTCCGAGCTTCAAAGGTCAAGAAATACCAGTTTATAGGTTCTATAGTGAAAGTCTGAATAGGCATTTTTTCACTTCAGATTTAACAGAAGTAAATCTTATTAAGGCTACTGGAGTTTGGACATCTGAGGGAATAGCCTTTTATGGTGAAATTCCAGGTTAAATGTAATAAAAATTTAAGTGCTTTATTTGAATTCTAATAATCGATTTGATTTCGTTCGATTAATAGCTGCATGGCTAGTACTTTATAGCCATTCTTATGTATTATCTGCATCTAAAGAAATAGAATTAATTTCTAAATATTTGAAATTTGATTCTGCAGGTGGATTGGCTGTGGGCGTATTCTTTTCTATTAGTGGTTATTTGGTTTTTAAGTCACTCGAAAATTCAAGCTCTTTAAAAATATTCATAATAAAAAGAGCTTTAAGAATTTATCCGGCTTTAATATTTTCTGTATTATTCTCGGTATTTGTAGTCGGATTAATTTGCACGGAATTATCTATACAAGAGTATTTAACAAATAGAAAAACTTTATCTTATCTTAAGAGTATAACTGGTTTTAATATTAAATATGAATTGCCTGGAGTATTTGAAAATTTTCCAGAAAAAAGTGTTAACGGATCATTATGGTCTATTGCGATAGAACTAAGATGTTATTTAGTACTTGGATTAATTTCATTATTACCTTTTTCCATGAAAATTAAATTATGGATTTCGGTGATGATTCTATCTTCTTTATTGCTATTCAGACCGATAGAGGCACCGAGTGATTTGTCAATTAAGTTTATGGGGTTGGCATATGATTTTAACAAATTCGGTTTAATGTTTACGTTAGGCTGTTTGATAGCATCTTATGAACAACATAAGAAATTTCATTATATTAAATTTATTGGATTAACATGTGCTTGTATATTAATAATAATTTCAAATTTAGAAATTAGTAAATTCACACTAATTACATACAATTACTTAATTCCATTTATTATTATTTGGATTGGTCTATATTTTACATTCCTGCCTAAAATACCAGATAAAATAGGAGATATATCATATGGATTATATGTATTTTCATTTCCTATTCAACAGTTGCTCATTTATTTGGAATTATCTAGCAATTTGATTAATTTCATTCTATTGTCAACAATTCTTTCAGTTTTCTTATCTATAATTTCTTGGCAGTTTTTAGAAAAACCATTTTTAAATCTAAAACATAAATTCAGATAATAATTTAGTAAACGATTTTTAAGTTGAATGGCTTTCAAATCTCAGTCACCCCAATCACCTATTCTGCTTAATTTTTCAGCAAAGATGGCAAAGATCAATCGTCCAGTAACGGGACGATAGAGAACAAAGGTACTAAAAGCACCTTTGTTCAATTAGAAACATTTACTGACTAAACCCATCCCTGAGCTTGTTGGCAGCGGCTTCAATCTGTGTGTCCAGCTCTCCGTTGAGTACGGCTGTTTTGATTAGCTCCAATGTTGGCACCAAGTCTTTTTCCATGCCAACTTCCACTGCTACTTTTCCCCGAGCTAGTTCCAGCACTCGGGTGCCATAGCGCACTGACAGGGCAAGTTTGCCTGCGTCGGTGACAAACCACCAAGGCTTAACTCGCTTGGGTGTTTCTACCTGACGGCGTATGCCAGTGTCGTGTTCCACGACACTTCGGAACTTTACTGGCGCAAATGTGGTGCCCGCAGCTTGCGCTCTGGCAAGCTCGCATTGCTCCCATAAGCGCAGAACTAGTTTGTTGCGGCGAAGCTGTACGGCGGGCACGCTAGTGGGTTTAACAGCGGTGCTAAGTTTGAGAGTTGATAAAGTAGCCATGTGCTTTTCCTTTCATGTGTTGATAAAGCACAGACGATTTTGTTGTCGAGTGGGTTGGATGAGCAACCTGAGTCCGTCCAGTTTGGCGGGTCATTGGTCAAGGTGTCGTTTAACACGACAAATTGATGCGCTCAATTTCGCCGAAATTTCCAGCATATCTGCACATATATGTCTCGTTCGTATAAATACTTTATACAAACAAGATGAAGGTTGCACGCCGATTGAACTGTGCTGCTAAATCCGTTCTGATGTGAGACGGTAAAGAAGGTGTTGCTTGTTGCACTGATTCATTGCACTACCC
>JAIOYD010000124.1 GCA_021741285.1 Rickettsiaceae bacterium
TCTAGCTTTGATAGCGAATGTTTCATTGAAGAGCCGTGTGCGGGAAAATCGCAAGCACGGTTCTGTGGGGGTTACCATAGCATTAAAAACTAATTGTAATTTAAATATGGAGTAAATGTTATGGTTTCTACCCGACATAAGACATAAATCTGACAGAAATTATAGTAGATCCACAAAAATTGTGACAATTACGGACCGGAAACCGTTGAAAACTTGGTTGTCCATATAGCCAATTATAGACTAGAGGAGTAGTTAAAGATATTGCTACACTGGAAGATACGTTAAACGTCTCATATTATAGGTGCTACGGCTAATTCGTCAATGTTTAAACTTACGGTATTTGGAAAATTTCAGATATCGTGATAGTACTAAGAGAGAGGTTACGGGCACTAGTTTTTCGAACGAAATAATGGGTTCGAAAAACTAGTGCTTGAAATCATAGGTAAATTAGATAACATGTAGTAAAAATTAATATTTATGACAACGAAAAAACACAATATTCCAGAAGTTTCAATTAAAAGCACTAAAGATCAGATCTTAGCGGCTTATAGCGAGGTGCTGACTTCATTAAACGAGAAACAAATCGCTATTCCTGAGGAACAAAAGAAGCAAGAAGAGAAGAAAGAAGTGGTTAGCAAAGCTGCTAGTCATTCATCTGATGATATACTTGCTGACTTAAGCACTCTAAAATCAAGAACTATTAAAAAAGTTGACAGTCTATCAGAAGAGCTTTTGAGTGAATTTCAAAAATTGGCTAATTTGCGTGAGGCTATTATTTTGGAGCAAAAGCACTTGCAGGAATTATACCAAATCAATGAAACAGCTAATACGTTATCAGCCTTGTTGCAAGCGCAAGCTGAACAAAAGGAACGTTTTAAGCTAGAGATGGAGCAGACAAAAGAGAATTTTGGAGCAGAACTGGCTGACCAGAAGTTTAATTGGCAACAACAATCCACTCAGCTTGAACAAGATTATAAAGAACAAAAAGCTAATCTTGAAAAAACTAGAAAGCGTGAGGAAGAAGAATATAATTATGCTTTGGAGCTAAAGCGACGCAAAGAGACTGATGAGTATAATAACAAAAAAGCGAGTCTAGAAAAGGAATTATCTGATTTAAAAGATAATTTATTAAAACGAGAAGCTGATTTAGCAACAAAAGAACAGGATTATGATTCTTTTAGAATACAAGTAGAGCAAATTCCAAATCAGATAAAAGAAGAAGTAACTAAGGCAGAAGAATTATTACGTAGCAATTTGTTGCAGCAATATGAGTTTGAAAAGCAAATGAAGCAAAAAGAATATGATGGACTATTAAAACTAAAAGAGCAGAGCGTTCATTATCTTGAAGATAAAATCAATAAACAGGAAGCAAGAATCAAAGAGCTGACTGACAAAGCAGATAATGCGGCGCAGCAAGTACAGTTGATTGCTTGTAGAGCTCTAGATACTTCTGCTGGTCGTGTTGCAAATATGAATGCAACAAGTAAATTTGAGGAAAAAAATCAGTAACAAACCATGACGAAAGCTAATAATACAAAAACCAATAGCGCTATAAATAACAGTAACCGCCCGAGATTTTTGGTTGGTTCTGATGATTTTGCTAAATTATTATTCAAAAGTGATATCTTCGTTGATAAGAGCCTGCTTATTAAAGATCTCATAGAAGATAGTGGAGATTTATATTAATCACTTGTCCGAGGTGCTTTGGTAAGAGCCTTAACATGGATATAGTACGTAAGTTTCTTGAAATTGCAGTTGATAGTAACTGCGCAGTTTATCTTTAGAATCGAAGATTAATCGCAAACTCTTTGTTGGTGGTGAGGTAGATTTGGGTTTGGTGAAAATAAAATATTAAAACCTCTGAAGATTGCACATAATAAAATGTAATGGTAAAACAGGGTCGTTTTTCAGTCATCTGGCTCAACTTCAAAGAAGTTAAGGGTAATGGTTATCAGAAAATGGAAGATAAAATCAATTTTATCTTTCAAAGACTCTATGATCAATACTCATACTTACTCTATAGCTCTACTTTAAGCAAGAAGGATAAGGAAGTTTTACAACGAGTATATAAGAGAGAAGGTGTAGATATAACGTTGTTATGTAACGGACTTCGTTTCTTAAGTGAGATACTTTGTAATACCAGATTGATAAGGCTTGATTAAAGAAGATTTATTGCAGGACCCACTATAAATCTTTTGTGGTAATTTTGTCACTGGAGAAATGAGGATGAGAAATCCATGCGCTTCTCTCTCCTCATTAATACTACTATAACAATTGGTATATAGGTGTTTGAATAATTAATATTTTCATGGAGGCTTTGGTTATGAAATCGTTCACAACGCTGAGCCATTTCTTACAAAATCCCTATAGTTAAAAGCAACTATAAACCCACAAAACATTGAATGGTTCAGCTAGTGTAACTCACGCGCTACTTAAAAAAAACCATTATTATAATGAAATTTAGTACATTAAACTTATGATTACAATAAATAATTTAGCTATGCAGTATGGCGCAAGACTTTTATTTGCTGAGGTTAATTTGAATTTGAATGCAAACCATAGATATGGTCTCGTGGGCTCTAATGGAGCTGGAAAATCCACTTTTCTCAAGCTTATAATGAAAGAAGAAGAGCCCAGTAACGGAGAAATAACTGCAGTGAGGAATGCTCGTATTGGCTGCTTAAAGCAGGATCAATTTGTTTATGAAAACATCCCTATTATTGATGCAGTAATTGCGGGAAATAAGGATTTGTGGCAAGCAATACAAGAAAAAAATAAGTTGCTTGAACTTGAAGATCTTGATAATGAAAGTGGCTATAGGCTAGGTGAGCTTGAGCAAATCATTTTTGATAATGACGGTTATGTTGCTGATATCTTTGCAGCTGAGCTCCTTGTTGGTTTGGGCATTAAAAAGGAATTCCACTACCAGCCTGTATCTGTATTATCTGGTGGTTATAAATTATGAGTATTGCTTGCTCAAAGCTTGTTTAATAACCCTGATGTTTTGTTGCTAGATGAACCAACTAATCACCTTGATATTATTTCTATTTATTGGTTAGAGAATTATCTAAAAGAGAAATTTAAAGGCGCTTTATTATTCATTTCACATGATGTGATGTTTTTAAATAATGTTTCCACTCATATTTTAGATATTGATTACGGGGAGATTAGCCAATATACAGGTAATTATGATAAATTCGAGTCACAAAAGCAGCAAATTGTTGAGCATAAAATGCATGAGGTAAATTATCTAGAGAAAAAGCTCGCCAAGATGCAAGAGTTCGTTAATAAATTCCGTGCAGGGACAAGGTCAAAGCAAGCATCATCTCGTGAAAAACAAATGGATATAATTGAGTTGCCAGATATTCAGAAAAGCTCAAGAGTCTCTCCTTATTTTAATTTTAAACAGAAACGCACTTCTGGGAAACACGTCTTGAAGGTGGAAGCAATTGCGAAGGCTTATGGTGAACAACCCATACTTAATAAAGTAAATTTTAATATTGGTCGTGGTGAAAAGGTGGTCGTAATTGGTGCAAATGGTATTGGTAAATCTACCTTACTAAAAATTCTGCTTGGTAAAATTAAGGCTGATATGGGAGAGTATGAGTGGGGATATGAGTCTCAAATTTCATATTTCGCACAAGATCACCATGAATTATTAAACGAGAGTATGAGTGTTATTAATTGGTTGTCTAGCCAGGCGGCAAATGAATTAACTGGTACTATTCGTAGTGTACTTGGGCAGGTGCTGTTTCGTCAAGATGAGGTTAATAAGAATATCTTGCATTTAAGTGGCGGTGAAGGCGCAAGGCTTTTGCTAGCAAAAATTATTCTTGAAGAAGGTAACGTTTTAGTACTTGATGAGCCAACTAATCACTTAGATATTGAGTCAAAAGAAACTTTAAAGCAGGCTTTAATACATTACGAAGGAACGTTAATCTTAGTAACACATGACAGGGATTTTGCTACTGATATAGCAAACAGAGTTATAGCTCTTACCACTAAAGGAGTAGTTGATTTTAAAGGAACATATCAGGAGTATTTAGCTAGACATTCAAATGATTATTTAAATAGTAATTGGGTTATGGCCAATAAAGGAATAGGTGTGAAATAACATATAATAGCTATTTGTAGTATATGTTATTTCACTTATCTGGAATTTAAGTTGTCAACTTAATTATTAGGATATCAACCTAAGCATCTGGTTCTGTGGTAGCCCCTGCAAGTTCTAGTGGAGTTGCTAAGTCTGCATATGCTTCTATTAATGGTATAAGGCCTGGAGGAAAGATTGCTAGTTCTCTAACTTGCATAATACTATGTGTATAGCCTCCTGATAATATGTTGCCTATTGTCTCAAATAAGAATGGAGTTAATCCCTCGTCTTCTTCTTCATCTTTTGGATAATATGGTAGTAAGGCTTCTTTTATTTTTAATACACTTAAATCCTCTAAAGAATAACTCATTAAATTGTTGCTGCGTATTTCTCGTGCAAAATCATATTGACCTTCAGCTAAAGTTTTGGTATAAGTTTCATCTGCTGGAAAAAGTGTGTAAGCAGTTTTTAAGTGTACGAACATTTCTTTCCACAAAGATAGTCTACTTAAGTCTCCTGCCCCTAGTTCAAGTAAGGTTATACCGCAATAACTATGAGTTTCAGCTAAAATCTTATTATAGATACCTTCTGTTTGACCAGCGCATGGTACAATTTTATGAGCTTGGTTTAAATATATAATTGCTAGAGCGTTTTCTTTTTCACCATGGTGATCAGTTGCAAAATCTTGGCCTAATTCAAGGAGGGCTGTAGCTAAACTATAAGTGTAAATATAGTTTGTTGGCATAAGTTCAAATGCTTTTTGAAAATGCGCAAGAGCTAGCTGAAAATCTGTTGCATCTTCAAGTTCAATGTCTTGGGCTCGAAGATAATGACTTTCCGCTAGGTTTTCCGTGTAGATATTCTCTGTTGGTACAAGTTTGTGAAGAAGTGAAAAGTGCTTAATTGCTTTTTCGTATTCTTCGTTTGCAAGGTCTTTTTTACCTAATCTAAAATGATATTCAACTAATTCTTTTTGATAACTAACTTTTGTTAAGGACTTTTTTATTTATTGCTCTTTATTTAATTAATTTCTAACAGTAATTATATTTATAATCTAATTTTGTCAACTCTTATACGCGAATATTTAATGAGTCTCAATTTTAGATTCTGAAGAGTTGCTTGTCTTGAGAGGCTTAATACGCTAATTAATTATAAAAAATTTTCTTTTACACTAGTATTTTACTGCCTATTATTTATAATAGACCTCTTGCATAACCTCTTTAAAGCTCGAAATTATAAATTCCGGCAATTAAGTTGAATCTTAAACCGAACCGTTTTCTTCTATTTCTGTAACGATCGGC
>JAIOYD010000125.1 GCA_021741285.1 Rickettsiaceae bacterium
CTGCAAAATGGACTATGCCAATTCAAAATTGGGGTGAAGCTATGGCTCATTTTTTGATAAAATTTGAAGATAGAATTCATAACAATATTTAGGGGCTTATGTATGAATTTACACAATTGGATGGAAAGTCCCTTTGGTTGAACTAGGAATGCCAAAGCAGCAGTTAAATCTCAGTACTTTTATCATTTTTTCTTCTTCAAATATTTTATAAACTAATTGATGTTGTAAATTAATTATAATCAAACGCTTACCTTTTAAATCACTAGATAATTGTTTACTATGTGAAGGTATTAGATTCATTATTATTTTTCTTTCTCTTAATCTTTGTTTATCTGTAATTAGATCTTGCTATCAAGAGAAATCTATGCGAAAGTATTGCTAATATTTAATACATTATATAAAATAAATTACGCTAATGTCTAAATTATATTCTCCTGACTGTTTCTATTCTCTGCGATTATTAGATAAATTAAAACGCATAGATATTGAAAAAAATACTGGTCTTGATTTTATTATAATTGAGAAGGCTATATCGTTTGCTAAAAAATACCATGATGGTCAGATGAGACAAACAGGTGATCCTTTTTATTCACATCCTTTAGAAGTAGCTTATATGGTATCAGATTACCTACCTAAGACTAATGTTATAGTAGCAAGCATATTGCATGATGTAGTTGAGGATACTGAAGTTACAGTTAGTATGATAGTAGATAATTTTAGCTGGAGAATAGCTGAAATGGTTGATAGATTGACTCGTGATAGACCAGATGGTATAAAGCTTAGCGTGGCTACAATTTTGAATAGTTCTTATCAAGCAAAGGATAAAGAAGTTATGTTAATAAAGCTATTTGATAGATTGCATAATATACAGACTTTAGGAGTGAAAACTCCTGAAAAAACAAAGAAAATAGTAAATGAGACTTTGATAACCTTTATAACCCTCTCGATGCATCTTGGTTTATTAGAAGTAGAACAAAAGTTATTAAATAGCTGTATGTATTATACAGCTAAAAACAAAGAGGAGTTACAAAAAGAAGATCCAATATTTTCTTTTAATAATAATTCCCCGCTTCTATCTCTAGTCTCTTAAAGTGATACACTCCAAAAGCAAACCCAATAGACATAGGAATAATTAGTATAATAATACCCCAATGACCAAAATATTCTGTTAAATAAACAAGTCCAAAAGCTGTTATCACATGCATTGCAGCTCTTGATATAGCATATATAAGACTACCACAAGTAAAACGTTTAAAAACGGGGATATGAGTATAAAAAACTGGAGTAGCTGGATTGGTACTAAGAACAAATAATACAAAGAATGATTGAATAAAAAATAACTGCAAAGGATCATTTATATGATTCAATAAATAAGGAGTAATAAGTGCAAAAGGACAAAATATCCATATTTTAAACTGAAGTATTTTTAAAGGGTGTATCTTGTAGCATAAAAAAGTTATAGCAATATAACCTAGTAATGCGATCATAGAAACGTTAAAGTTCTGATGTATTACTTGATCAGCAGTAAATCCAAAACCTAGTTTTAAAAAATTACCACAATAAATATATGTGAAATAAAAACATATAGGCCATCCACATTGAATTAAAAGAAGAGAAAGAAGTGTCATTTTATTGGCTTTTTCTTTATAGTGGTAATCATCTTCCAATACTGTAGACTTTAATTGATTTTTCTCTAGAGAAAGTTTAATTCTACGTTTTGCATCTGCAAAATCTATAGTTTCTCGTAATGTTGTTCTAGCAACTGCTCCAATTAGCGCAATACAAGCGCCTGCCCAAAAAGCCATTCTCCAATTAAATCCATAACTAGTAACAATAGAAGCTAAGCCTAAGGCGGTAGTTCCACCTAGAATAGAAGCAACAGCAATTAGCATTACAGTTGGATATTGTAATGGTGGTTTGATAACTTCCGTTAAATAAATTTCAGCCCCTACTATTTCCCCCATTGATGACATCCCTTGAAAAAGACGGCACATAGTGATTAACCAAGTAGCAGTAATACCTATTTCAGCATAAGTAGGAAGATTAGCCATGATAAGGCAAGAAATAGACATAAAGAAAGTGGTAATTACTATCGTTGCTTTCCTACCAATATTATCACCAATATAACCAAAAATTAATGCTCCAAAAGGTCTGAATACAAAAATTGAGCAAAAAGCAAATGCTGAAAGTAAAGAATCAGTAAAAGGGTCAGTTTTTGGAAAAAATAATTCATTAAGCAACACTGCCATATGAACATAAAGCATAAGATCAAAATACTCTAAAAATGTGCCAATAGATAATAAGCCGACTGCTTCTTTCTGCGCTCTGTTCAGACTATGAGATTCTACCATACTTAAGTTTACTAATTTTTTACTATAAAATTAGTTTATATGATTAGGCAACAATAATATAGAATTATTTAATAAAACTATATTTATTGACTTGCTTACGTTCATATTTGTCAATGTGGAGCTAGTAACATATTTCTTCCAATACTTCATTAATTTGGTTGTTGGCATTTTTTTATCAGCTAAAACATTAATGATCTCGTCAAACATCAGCACAGAAAGAAAAAATACTCAGGAAAGAGTATATCTATGCTCTGTCTTCTTTATTACAGGTAGTCGAATGACCATGGACACAGCATAGCGCAAAAGTGGCAGCTTATTTCAGAAATGCAAAATATCCGCTATTTTGTAGAGAAATCTGTGTACTTATTAACTCAATCAGAGCATTTTAAACAACAAATAGTAAATGCCTAAAGGATAGTCAGTAACATTCCTAAACTAATATAAAACAATCAATCTTTAAGCTTTTCAATTTCTTCAATCGATAAGCCAGTCGAATCAGCAACTAAATTGATCGCCAATCCAGCTTTAAGTAAGTTTTTTGCAATAACTAAGGCTTTTTTTTCTTCGCCTCTAGCTTCAGCAGCTTGCAATTCATCTCTATCGGTATAAAGCTTCTTTTGGTAATAGGAGTAATTAACTCTTTCTTCGGGGGTCATCTTTAGGATATTCAGCTTTTCTGCTACTTGAGCCATATAAGGGGAGTGATAGTTTGGTGGTACTTCGTCATATTTCATGACATGTAGCCAGTCATCTATTTCTCTCTCTAAACGATCATTAAAGAGTGGAATTGATATATAAAAATATTCTGGCAAGATATCGGTAGCATCAAAGACTTCACCAGTCTCCTGATTCTTAATGTGGACGCTTAATTTTTCGTTAGTCTCTATTTCATGAATAATGGTTTTACCGTGGTAAATAGCTCCATTACCATTACCTATAGGAAAATAGAGTAGGGATATATGAAATATCTTGATTATTTGAGTATAATCTTCTCTTTGGGCTAGATTATCGACTATAAGCCTTGAAGTATTAAAGCAAGCCTTATGAATAAAATAATCTTTTACATTACGCTCAATCTCAATAATGTATTTATGGTGATCTTCATCTTCCACAATTAAATCAGCAAGACTTCTTTTACTTTTACTATCTTCTTTATTACTCTCGGTCTCAAGTAGAGCTACTATTTTAACATCCTTATAGCCCTTGGTCTTAAGTAGAGCTGAAATAAAACCTTCTACTATTGAGTAATCACCTTTATCCTTTAGAAGATACTTGATGGCATAATCAAAGCTGACTAGCGACTTGTCGTTATTCATAATAATTCTTTGTTGTTTATTTTTATTATCTTAGTATTACTTAAGCACGATAATAGCATAAATTACTAAAAAAAGCTAAAAAATCTAAAATTTAGTTGACTCTAGGGTAAATTTATATTGATTTACTAGCTATAAGCCGAATACATGACTGCATTTGCTTTTTTTGCTGTTGATGTTATTTTTTCTTGCATCATCGGGTAGATCCATACATGTCAATAACAGCACAATGACCTTTGTAGAAGAAATTGTATTTGTATGCAATATATTCCAGTTTGTGGCTTGAGATTCGCTCGATCTTCCAATCAATATCATATATTGAACAACCCCAAGCTTTAGGTGGGGTAGAAGGAAAAGTTATCTCAAAGAAAGTTCGATCAAACTGAGCATTGTGAGCAATGATTATGTCTACATACTTTAGATAAGAAGCTACTTCATTTTCATTTATCTGCTGACCTTTCACCATATCATCAGTAATACTTGTTAGTTTAGTAATTGCTTGCGGAATTAGTCTGTTTGGATTGATATCCACTGAATTCATCTAATAGCTGAAAAATACGCCCATCTTCAGTATATTCAAACTTCACCATGCCTAGTTCTTGTATCTTGATATTGTCTTTAGTTTATAACTATGAGACACTTGAGGGCACTCAAGTAGAAGACTAGCAGACTGTCCTAATTCTGAGGACTATGATCCTGTATGATAGATAAGTAACTAGTCTTCAAATACTCATTAAAGATCAGACGGTATCTGAGGTCTTGAAGTTCATATTAATGAACCTGTATTCACAAGGTTGATCTTTGGGTATCCTACTTATTATTAACACAAAAGGTCACTTATGAGCAACATTATTTTAGGAGTAGATATTTCCAAATTAACATTTGACGTAGCTTTATTAAATGATAATAAAGTAAAAACCAAAAAGTAGCTGAAGAAAAACAAGGTTTATTTAGATCATTCCTATAAATTAGCAAAGTCGTTCGGTTAATGAGTTGGTATGCGAAGAAAGTTAATGTTAATCTGTAGGAAAACTACAGAGGAAGCTATGTTTACTAAAAATGATAAAGAAATAAAACCGCAAAAATGGGCGTTCTTCCAGGGCGCTAGGCAAAGCTGCCCGTATCTTGCAGGTGAAAATCCTGTCGTAGATAGGTTGATCAGGAGCACTTAATCAAGACTGTCCAGAGTGCCCTTGCTACGCTTGCAAAGGTGATAGCTTCAAGATAGATAATCATACATGTAATGGTATATAGGTTACTTCTTACAACTGGAATTTTGAAGAGCATATTGATGAAAATGATTCAAAACAAAAAAGATCTAGCAAAAATGTATGAGTTGGGAATGGTGAAAGTTGGGTTATGGAATTAAGTACTGACCAATTAAGAGATTTAGTTAGACAATTCATGATAATTTTTATGTTCTGTTCTTTTGCCTCTACTTTTTAATGGACTCTGTTCACAAGGGTCTTGCTACGTTTGAAAAAGGTGACCTAGCATCAGAAGCACCTTGAGATGTTAAAAGATATGGGTGGACCTAGTTTATAGCTAGTGTGTAGTGTAGATATTTAAGTAGCAAATTAATAATAGACCTCTTGCATAACCTCTTTAAAGCTCGAAATTATAAATTCCGGCAATTAAGTTGAATCTTAAACCGAACCGTTTTCTTCTATTTCTGTAACGATCGGCGATAATTTTAAATCTTTTAACCATACCAATT
>JAIOYD010000126.1 GCA_021741285.1 Rickettsiaceae bacterium
CTTGCATTTTTTGCTTTATACTATCACATATTCTACGCTATCTCAAGTTGATTTACTATACAAAAAATAAAGATGCGACCATTTATTTTAAAAATTCCTGAAATTACGTCAGAAATTTAGAATTTTGACGCAGAGACTTGATAATATTTTTTATAACGCGCATCGATATATGCCTTGAGGATCAGCTCAAAAATATATTCATCACGCTCTGTTTCTTTCGGAAAGGAACGCAAAAATGCTGGCTCAAGTGGCGCGACTTCCTTTTCAAGTTTAATTAAATCATGAAATTTGCGTCTATCGTCCTTAAAGACCAAAGATGAA
The DNA here is from genome assembly GCA_021741285.1 of Rickettsiaceae bacterium. Lineage (GTDB taxonomy): Bacteria > Pseudomonadota > Alphaproteobacteria > Rickettsiales > Rickettsiaceae > Megaera_A. Next base: position 322 of record JAIOYD010000126.1, read on the forward strand.
GCAATAAACGCATTTTCGCATGCTTGATGTAGCATAAATGCCCTCATTCTTCTTCTGTTTAAATTATTCTCGCATGGACCAAGGTCAATAGAACCCTGCAAGAAAGTCTCTGCTCGTCCAAAATATTCTTCATAACTCTCAATTGCTTTCGCTTTTCTCTCGGCGGGCGTAAATTTCTTGGGACTTGCCATTGGATATTGGCCTGAATCGTAGAGCAATCTTCCTTCTTTTTTATGTCCTTGAAAAAATAACTATTATCTGTGAGCATATAGTTAAAATGCTTCACTGTATGAACAATTATCGAAACATCTGGTACTTTAATATATGATGGAAATGTACTGATATCTGGTAATTTTCGCTTAGTTTTTCGGATAATAAGAGCATCATCGTGGCATTTTTTCTCAGTGACAATTAATATATCAAGGTCGCTTATGTAAGAATAATTATGCTTTTCTTCTATATCATAACCACGCTCATACACCCAATCACCACGAGCATAGCTGCCAAATAAGATCAAATATGCCAGCCCTTTTTTGGACTTGGTCATTTCTTCAATTATTATGTCGGCTACTTCCTTAACGTAACTACGTTTATCTGGGGGTAAATGAGTTAGACTTGTTTTCATGAGTTATTTTTACCATATTTACGATATGAAATATAGATGATATTAAACAAGAGGACAATTAGTATCAAACTCTATGTAGAAAATTTTTACCAATCACCTAGCGTCAATAATTTTTGCTGAACTTCTTTGTACAATCTCTTCGAATGTAACAGAGTCTATCTTTTTAATAAGCTTTATCACGTCATCGCCAACATCAAAAACACCAATATCGGTAATAACTCTGTCTACCACACCAACCCCAGTTAAGGGGAGGGTGCATTTATCAACAAGCTTAGGTGCACCATCCTTGGAATTATGAGTCATCAAAACTACTACTCTTTTGATATTAGCTACAAGATCCATAGCCCCTCCCATACCTTTAATCATTTTGCCCGGTACTGCCCAGTTGGCTAGATCACCAGCAGTTGAAACCTCAAGCGCACCAAGGATAGTAAGATCAATATGACTTCCTCTAATCATTGCAAATGAGGCTGCGCTGTCAAAGTAACTGCTTTGAGGTAGTTCAGTAATAGTTTGTTTGCCAGCGTTAATAAGGTCAGCATCTTCTTCGCCTTCATATGGGAAAGGCCCCATTCCTAGCATACCGTTTTCACTCTGGAAGCTTACATTAATGTCTTTAGGTATAAAATTTGGAATACTCGTTGGGATACCAATACCAAGATTAATAAACTGCCCATCTTTCACTTCTATTTGCGCTGCAATTTGGCACATTTCATCTACTGACCAGGACATTACTTAGCCTCTTTAGTTCTTACAGTTATTTTTTCAATTCTTTTTTCATAGTTTATTCCTTTAAACAATCTATGAATATATATAGCAGGACTGTGGATGTTAGCTGCGTCAAGCTTTCCAGTTTCAACGATCTCTTCCACTTCGCAGATAGTTAACTTAGCTGCTGTTGCCATTATTGGATTAAAATTTCTTGCAGTTTTATTGTATATAACATTACCAAATTTATCAGCTTTATAACCTTTGATAATTGCCACATCTGCTAAAAGAGCTTTTTCCATAACATATTGTTCACCGTTAAATTCTCTAATTTCTTTTCCTTCGGCAACAATTGTTCCAACACCAGTTCTCGTATAAAAAGCAGGAATACCTGCGCCAGCTGCTCTGATACGTTCAGCCAGAGTTCCTTGCGGATTAAGCTCTAGTTCTAGAGTTCCATCAAGGTACATTTTTTCAAAAGTTTTGTTTTCGCCAACATAGGATGATATCATTTTTCTAATCTGACCATTTTTGAGTAGAAGGCCTAAGCCAAAATCGTCAATACCACAGTTGTTGCTGACAATTGTTAAATTCTTCACCCTAGATTTAACTATTGCTGAAATTATATTTTCTGGGATGCCACAAAGACCAAATCCACCTGCGTAAGCATTCCATCTTGGAGCACTCCTGCTATGGCTTCTTCTGCATTATTAAAAAACTGTGTCATTAAGGATTATAAGCTCGTTATTGATTGTAATTCATTATTATATACCTAAGCGATACCAGAAGGCAAAATTCTATTGTTAGAGCTATAGTTGTTTATTGACTTATAGTGTTTTATTGTTTACCAATTACATATTCTGCGGATGGTTAGAAAAATTAGGTATATTAATCATGAAAAACCACTACATAATAAAGAAGGGGCGAGTAAAGAATATTAAAGTGTTAAACGATATAATGAAACGTTCTATTGCGATTTGGGACTATTCTGCCAGAGAAATTGAGGAAACAACCCAAAAATTAGCAATTACAACTGAATCTATGGATAAATCAATATGTTGTATTGTAGAGTTAAATGGGTTAATTAAAGGTTTTTTTTGCATAGAACCTAGTAAAAGTGAGAAAACCAGTGAAGCGAAGTTTTACATTGAACCAGATAGTATTAGAGAAGGACTTGGAACGATGCTTTGGAAGCAAGTTATTTCTGAACTAAAAAATAAAGAAATTAAGCATTTCAAAATCTTGGTTGATAGAAATGCCCAAGGGTTTTACGAAAAACTAGGAGCAGTAAAAGTTGGTGAACAACCTTCCGAAATAATAGAAGATTATATGATTCCTATTATGAATTATAATATTACATAAAATAAAATGGTTATAGATGCAACTTGACAAAAACATACCGAATTATTTGACTATAATAAGACTGGTATCAATTCCAATTATAGTAATGACATTTTATTTCGATGATTCGAAGTTCGCTCATAGGGTTGGCGGGATTGTTTTCGCTTGCGCTAGCTTGACTGATTTCTTTGATGGCTATTTGGCTAGAAAATATAACCTTATTTCTAGCTTTGGCAGAATGTTTGATCCCATAGCTGATAAGGTCCTAGTTGGATGCGTATTAGTTATGTTAGTAAAAGATAATAGAGCGGATGAAATACCTTGCTTACTTATTCTTGCGCGTGAATTTGTTGTTGCTGGTTTTAGGGAGTTTTTAGCTCAAGTCCAAGTTAGCGTACCAGTGAGTAGACTTGCTAAAATAAAAACAACCATACAGATGGTATCTATGACAATGCTTATAGTTGGGTCTGTTGGTTCAGGCATAGTGGTTCTCGATTTAGTAGGGCATATAAGTCTATGGATAGCAGCTATTTTGACTGTGGTAACAGGTTATTCTTATTTACAAGCATGTAGCAGGTATTTCTGATGGATATAAAAAAAATCTTTGAACAAATTAATGGTAAAAATTATATTGCAGGGAATTGGCTTTCTGAAAAAGAGATAATTCAAGTTGATAATCCATCAAGCGGCGCAATAATTGGATATGTGCCCGACTTATCGAAAGAAAATTTGCTAAAAGCGATTAATAATACATGCCAAATGGCAAAATCGTGGGCAGCTTCGACGGTTGATCAACGCTATAAGATATTGAGAAAATGGCAAGAATTACAGCATAAATACTTAAATGAACTAGCAGAATTGCTTACTCTAGAGCAGGGCAAAACTTTAGACGAGTCCCGGAAAGAAATTTTGTACGGAGAGTCTTTTATTGACTGGTTTGCTTGTGTTATTAAATCTAGCAGCACGTACGTAAGATCGGGAAATTCAAATGAACATAAACTCATTGGCGAAAAAGAACCTATTGGCCCAGTAGCAGCCATTACTCCTTGGAATTTTCCTTCTGCCATGGTAACTAGAAAAATTGCACCAGCACTTGCAGCTGGTTGTAGTGTGATACTAAAGCCCTCTGAATTTACCCCTTTTTCTGCATTAGCCCAGGCTATAATCCTTGAAGAGGCTGGTTTGCCCCCAGGAGTTTTAAACATAGTTACTGGTGATGCTACATTATTTGGCGATACTGTATGTCAGGATTTTAGAATTCGTAAGTTATCTTTTACTGGATCAACAAGGGTAGGGAAGTTGTTATACGAAAAATCAGCAAACTCTTTAAGAAAACTCTCTCTTGAGCTTGGTGGGAATGCACCATATATTATATTTGCTGATTCTGATTTAGATAAAGTATCAGACGATTTAATAGCGATTAAACTACGTTCAGGAGGCCAATCTTGCACTTCTCCGAACCGGATCTTCATAGAAAATGCGGTTTATGATAAATTAGTTGAATTAATAGCACAAAAATTTAGCGTCTGCAAAGCAGGAGATGGTTTCATTGAATCAAATAAAATTGGCCCTCTAATTAATATACAAGCCATTGAAAAAATTAATTTTTTACTTAAAGATGCTAAGCAAAAGGGAGCAAAAATAATGTGTGGTGGTGAACATAATGGTAACTTTATGGAGCCCTCTGTTATAAAAGATTGTACAGACGATATGAATATTTTTAGTACAGAGATCTTTGGCCCCGTAATTGCATGTTATTCATTTTTTTCCGTCGAAGAGGTTCTTGCTAGGGCGAACAATACAGAATACGGCCTTCAATCCTATCTATATTCAAAAGATATAAGAAGAGCAAATTATATAGCCTCTAAACTTGACTTTAGTATGGTATCAATTAACTCCTCATTTCCTGCAACAACAAAAGCTCCATTTAGTGGCAGGAAAGCTTCTGGGTTTGGAGTAGAAGGATCTCATGAAGGGATTGACGAGTATTTAGTAAGTAAGTATATTAATTTTAATTACAATTAAACTTAGCAAAAAATTGTTCTTGATTACTGGAATTTGTATTTATGATTTCAAGCCGATACAACTACCCCCATCTCTATTCGATTGTTATCTAATCTTCAGTAGACACATTATCTTTTCTTGGTGATACTACGCATGAATCCCATGGTGGACATTTATTTTGTTGAGAATTAGTAGTATCTAATCCTTCAGTAGACACATTATCTTTTCTTGGTGATACTACACATGAATCCCATGGTGGACATTTATTTTGTTGAGAATTAGTAGTATCTAATCCTTCAGTAGACACATTATCTTTTCTTGGTGATACTACACATGAATCCCATGGTGGACATTTATTTTGTTGAGAAT
>JAIOYD010000127.1 GCA_021741285.1 Rickettsiaceae bacterium
ATAAGATAAATAAAAATATAGAAATCACAAAAATCATATTGTAACCATGAACATCTACGGAATGATCTTACTCATCGCATTAGGAGAATTTTTTATTCTAGTGCTTCTTATGTCAAAATTCACAAGCGTATTAAACAACAAAGATGATATAGAAAAAGAGAACGAGAAATTAAGAAGCGTAGTAGAAGATTTACGTTTAGAAAAATTTATTGACGACATCGAAAGAAACCCCTACTATTCATCCCTATGAGTGAAAAAGAACAAGACTTTTTAGAATTGATGGAAAGCAAGTATCCTAACGTAAAGTGGGATAAAGAAGCTCAAGGATGCTCTCACATTCCTCAAGGCTGGCATAGACTTGTAGAAGATTTATTCTGGACACTCAATAAGATAGCAGAAGGAGTTCCTGGAAAACCAACAAAGCTTTCTCTACTTAAACAAAAATGGAATAGATTTATCTACAGAGCAATTAGAGGTATATCTCGTAAGCTTGGTTATAAAATTATTAACAAGTTACAGTTCAAACAACCAAGTAATTATATTTCAGGTAATATTATTATTGAGCAAATCAAGGATAAGTTTGCTTCACTTAGAGTTTACTACTCAACAGATAGTGAAGATATTCGTCCGTTAATTGATTGCGCTATTGATATGGCCGAGTTAGCCTCAGATCGAACATGCGAAGTAACTGGAGCCCCAGGCACTAGACGTGCAGGAGGCTGGATTCGTGTTCTTAGTGATGAAGTATGGCAAGAGATTCAAGATAAAAAAAATCCAAACAAAGTAAAAGAAGTAAACTTATGGAAAGTTACAGATGATTGGATTTCAGCAATTGAGAAAAGATTTGAAGGTAGAAATGAGGATGATTTAACTCAGGTTTTTATGCGGGGTCCTTATACTGGACTTAGTGAGTTTGAGCTACATGATCTAGCAAAGACATTAAAAGAAAATCGAGATAACTATCCATTAAATGACTAAAGCTGAATTCATAGGAAAGTGCATAAACAATTTACTTCGAGATGGCTTTAATATTACTTTAAAGCAAAAGAAAAAAGTAAATGGTTACGGGGGATTCTTTGATTATTATAATAAAGATTTCTCTGTAGCCATGAAAAATGAATGTGGTTTTGAAATCTTTGTACACGAGTATTGTCATTACCTCCAATGGCTTAAAGATCCAGAAGGATTTGCTAAACGAGCAGATAATTATGGTACTTTATCTCAGTGGTTAAAAGGAGATAGTTGTAATAGAATCAATCAAGTAATCAAAGAGATCATAAGCATTGAGCATGAGTGCGAACTTATGGCGATTGATCTAATTCAAAGATTAGGATTTGATGTAGACTTGAATAAGTATCGTAAAGGCACAAGCGCTTATTTATTTTCGTATCACTATGTAAAAAAATATAGAGTGTGGAGTACTACACCTACATATAGTAATAGTAAAATTATTGACTGTATGCCTACTCGTATCATGGATCTAGATTACTATTACGACACTAGAAATATTCCGCATGCTATAAAAATCGAGTTCGATAAGGACTACGAGAAATATGTAAAATAACCTACGATTCATTGTAGACTACGTATGCTTATGATATAATCATCATTAACATGCGTAGAGATAAAGTCGTACGGAGTGTGATTAATCTTCCCCAGAAAGGAACAGATTATTCTTTGGGTAAAAGGCAATGGTTTTCATTAACGCCCAACCAAAAGGATAAACTAAAGGAGCTTAGAAAAAACAATAGATTGATTCGATTAACTTACTACGTGGGAAAGCCACATCCAATACTCGAAGAAATATGTCAGAAAGATCCAAACGAATTTCCGCTGACTACGGAGACTTTACCGAATACCAAATACAGCAGCTAAAAGCAGATTACGTTAGAGAATTTACATTAGGATTAGTTGGTTGGGGTGTAGACTTCATAAACTGGCTAGCAATCAAACATGATATAAGTCATGTAGGTATGTCTTCACTGAAAAAACCTAGTGAGACAAAACCAAGAAGTTACCAAGAAATTGATACACCAGAAGTAATTGCTATGCGTTATGATGGAAGTAATGGTAAGAAAATTATTGAGATAGCTAATGGTTTAGCTTGGTATAGAGGAGATGAACTTCTTATAAAATCTTCTATTGGTGGGGTATCTACCATATTAGGAGAGGGAGATTGGTTCATTATTCTAGAATGCGGTAGCGTTAAATCTCTTTCAAATGATCAGTTCAAAGAAGAATACTATACTCCATGAAACTTTCTGAAACCCAAATACGGGATATTATTACACACTTAAATAATTCAAAATTCAATAAACCTACTTGGGTCTGTCTAGGAAGAGGTGATACATTTAAGAGACCTATTCCTCGTTTTAGAGGATACTTTGTTTATCAAAATCAATTAGAAGAACAAGGAATTAGTGCTTTAACATTTAGCTTAGAATGTAGAGGAAGAGATCCAAGAGCCTATTATTTCGTAACTAGTGAATCTATCCTAGCTCTTGAAAATCCAGAAATAGTAAATTCACTAAAACCTCTAAATATAGCGATAACAAAATTTGTAATATGATAACGCACCTGACCGAAAAAGAAAAACAAGAATTATCTAAATTCTTAGAAGCTCTTAACGAAAATTATAGCTGGGCCGCACCATTCGTGTGTTTAGGGTATGGTGACACTTTTCAAAAATTAGAGAGAAATGAAAACGATTCTAGGGCGTTTAAAGGATTAGCCTATGCTTGGGCAGATATAGAATATGTAAATATAAATGATGATCAGGATATAGATTATTGGGAGGGTTCAGATGAAACCTCTGTCTATTTCGCTCCACAAAATTCAAAGATTGCAGAGATAAATCCAAACGCGTTTAAAGGTAAATCTAAAGGAACCGTAGAAATAACAAAATTTGTATTATGACCAATAAAACTATTGTAATGATGGGAGATACCCATCGCTTAAGTATAATGGAGAATCTTATTAGTGAAGCAAATCTGACTGACTCTATTGTCATTCATGTAGGTGACATTGGTGTGTTTGATTCATTTCATAAGAACTTTGATAAAGTACTCAATAATATTGAGAATAGCTTAGCTGCACGCAATGTAACATTCTACGGCATAAGAGGTAACCATGATGATCCAAAGTATTTTACAAAAGAATACTTTGATCGGTTTAACCATCTAAAACTTGTACCAGACTACACAATGCTCAATATTCAAGGAGAGGACTTCCTCTTTGTAGGAGGAGCCATTAGTGTTAATAGAATGGATCTTGTACCAAATGTAAGCTGGTGGGAAGACGAAGTATTTGTTCATCGCCCAGAGTTGGTATCTAAGTGTGACGTACTTGTAAGTCATACTGCTCATCCCTTTGTTGGTCCAGCAGGTAGAGAAAGAATTGAGGGATATCTAGAAAAGGATGTAACTTTATGGCAGGAGTTATATGCGGAAAGAGAAGAGTTCCATGACCTATTTAAAATAGCAAAACCTAGAAAACACTACTGTGGACATTTTCATGTTTCAGAATATGCGAAATACATGGATTGTGATTGTAGAATACTGGATGTAAAAGAAATGAGAGAACATCGCCCACCATACAAATAATGAACAGACCTACGTTTAATACATTTTATGAAATACCATGTATACCATTTGATTTTGAAGATAACATCAAAAATATAGAAATATTATTCTTACTATTAAAATTAAATAATCCAGATAGCGAGACTATTATTGAGATAGAGGAAGAAGCATTCCGCCAGAAAAAATCATTTAATCCAATAGAGCGGACATTAAGATCTCAGTCTGTTTGTATTTATTCTTTAATGGTAGATATGTTTTACTGGAATCAATCAAAAAAAGGATCGAATTACTGGAATGAGAAACAAACAGATGCAGTATTAGTAAATAAATATAAATGGAAAGATGCCGTAAACAAATATTTAGGAAAAAAACTAGAAATCGTAAAAATTATTCTATAATGTCAACATATCCATTACGCGAAAAATTCGGAATTCCAGATAATATAAGATTCGGGGTTGCACCCAAGCTTTGTAAAAACCTGGAGAAACTTTATAAGCTTATTGCTAAAAATTTACCAGAAGATGTACCTAAAGAATTATGGTTACAAAATGCAATAAAGAGTCATAGTGGCGCTATTGGTAGATGGGTAAATCTTCAAAATGATAGAAATTATTACGTAGGACATTTTATTAATGATTGTTTTACATGGAGTGAAACACCTCAAGGGTCCAGTTTCTGGTCTACCCTATATGAGAAATATGATTATACTCCTTTAGAAGTAAAATATAAGTGGGGGTCGGCAGAACACAATGTAGAAATTACTAAAATAATAATATGACAAAAAAACAATATCCTAACACTTGGATGCGCAGCCTATTTAAAATTCCAACGGATGTAAGTTTAAATGAAACGCAAAACAGATTAGAATTATATAGAGTAATACATAAAAATTTACCAGAAGAATTTAGAGACGACTGGTTAGTTGCAGTTAGAACATGTTCAAGTAATGGATTAATTTCCCAATTTAATCGTGAAACTACATGCGACATGGGAGACTTAATAAATTACTCATTTATATGGTCTGAATCAGTACAAGGTCATGACTATTGGAAGCAATACCGTGATATGTATAGAAATGTATCTTTAAATCCAACACGCTTTTGGAATACTTTAAATAATATAGAAATTGTTAAATTCAAAATATGACAAAAGCGTTCTATGATGAAAAAGATATATTTCTTGAAGACGAAATTAGATTTCTAAATTTAGAAATAAGAGCAAGACTAGGAACATACGTTAGCCCAAAAATTAGAAACGTCAATATTGCAGCGCTGTTTACCGCTTCAGACTTTACAGCTGTAGCTACATTAATAGACTTTTGGCTTGATGCTTATGAATTAATTCCTGCAAAATCTGCATATGTCCAACCCCACCCCGAGAAAACTTAAATACTCATATCCTAATCTTAATAAAGAAATTAACGAGATTGAAAAAGCTATTCCTGGTTTTAGAAAAGACAATTGGACTTTTCAATGTAACGATACTTCTGATTGGTTAGTGACCCGAGAGTTTAGAGCTGATATAGATGATATCTTACAATACAAAAGCCAGTATTGTTTTTACATGGTTCAAAAAGTACTTTATAGATTCATAACAAGTTTTGACGTTCCTAATGGACCGCCTATATTTAATCCATCAAAAGCAGGAGGTATTATTTTGTATGATTATAACAAATGAAATTATTCTATGACATCCCTCAAGTATCATACGCTAGAAGAATATGTAAATAGATTTGCTACTTCAAGTATACATACACAAATACCATTAAATGGTAAATTTAT
>JAIOYD010000128.1 GCA_021741285.1 Rickettsiaceae bacterium
TACACAATATATTGCGATATGGACGGTGTCCTTGTCGATTTTGAAAAAGGTTATAAAGAATTAACTAATACTTCTCCTGCTAGAACATTTGACGGTAAAGCTGATTTTTGGGAACCTATTAATAAAGCAGGTGCCGAATGGTGGGCTAATTTAGATTGGATGTCGGATGGACAAATATTGTGGTCTTATATTAAAAAATATAAACCAAATATCCTATCAGCACCATCTTGGGACCCCTCATCTAAAATAGGTAAAGAGGCATGGTGCAAAATTCATTTAAAAAATGAATATAAAAAATTATATTTGTACTCTAGAGCTAATAAACAATTATTTGCAGAGCCAAATCGTATATTGATTGATGATATGCAAAAAACTATTGATGAATGGAACGCTAAAGGTGGTATAGGTATATTTCATAGTTCAGCTGCTAATACAATAACAGAACTTAAAAAATTAGGGTTATAATGGAAGAAAAAGAATCAAGGTTACAAAAAGATTTTAAATCTCGTGATGTGCAACGTATGCGCAATCTTATTACTAAAAAATTTGATGATAAAACTGTAACACAAGCTGGTTATACTAAACAATCTGTTGAACATAAAGAAGGTGATATTTGGGAAGAAACCGGTAAAACTTGGACTATTAAAAACGGTCTTAAGCAAACCATGACGCGTTTAGATAGTATTAAAAAATCTATATTATTACCTATTGTTTGTCCTAATTGTAGTAAAGCAATGGCTAACGATATGTTAAACAAAAAGATGTGGCCTATACACAAAATGTGTTTTGATTGTGTTATTAGTATGGAAACTGAATTAAAACGCACAGGTAAATTTGAAGAATATCAACGCAACATGGTTATGGGCGGCGTTAAAACATATATTAAGGAATTAGAAGATATGTTATTAGAGATACTAATGGACACAGGTAAGGAATCCTTCGTAACAGAAGCCGGTGATGTTGAAGAATGGCGCGGTGGAACTATAGATAAAACAAAAATAGTCAAAGATCTACAGGATTATATTAAGCAATTGAAAGATATATCGGAAGCGTAATATTTATTGGTAATGATTTCCTAATTAATTTTTACAAATAATGGATCAAACCAACATGTGGTCAGTATTAATCACAGCAATTACAGTTTTAGGTGGTACTTCAGCATTTAGATTTTACGAAAAGCGTGCTATGCACAGAGAGCGTGATGATGAATTTATTCGTCATGATTGCAAAGATCGTATCGCTAAATTAGAAGCATTACTTTCAGAATCATCAAAAGAAAAAGACGAAATGAGAGCTCAACTTTTTGAATTAGTAGCGGAAGTTGCTAGTTTAAGAACTGAAATTAAGTATCTAACAGAGCGTAATAAAGCTAGTATATGATAAAATTATTAGATATATTAAATGAAGTTGATACATCTGATAAAACGCATTGGCGTGATCATTTTAGAGAAATTATAGCGTGTGCTGAAATAGCATTATCAAGTAATGATCCTGAAACTATTGCTAACCAAGTATCTGACATAATGGAACATGCTGGAGTAGCTGCTACTAAACATGAAGCAACATACGCTAAACAACCAATACCAACATTTGTAAATTCAAATAATGCCAATTCATATTCCCAAAATGCGGATGAAGATATTAATGGATATGGTGGCTCAAGAATATAATATATGATTAAACTTGTAGATATTTTAAACGAAGCAGAAATTAGTAAGTGTCCACCTGCTACTCAAAATATAGAGTTAAACTTACAAAATAGACAAAAAGCTATTAATGAGTATGGCTACGGACCACTTAATCCTAATGAACCTAACGAAAAGTTTTGGCAAGCTAAAATGGATATGTGGAAATTAGATTCAGTAGAAGAAGCCAAATCATCAAGATGTGGTAACTGTGCTGCATTTGATCTAACCACAAAAACCCTAGACTGTATTGCTAAAGGAATTGGTAATGACCAAGGGTCAGAAGATCCTTTTGATGTAATAAAAGCTGGTAAGTTAGGATATTGCAGATTTTTAAAATTTAAATGTGCTGCTGCTAGAACATGTGATGCTTGGGTTGTTGGAGGACCTTTAACAGATGATAAAAATAAATAATGGTTAAATTAACAGAAATATTACAAGACATTTTAGCTGAGAAGAAGCTATGCCCTAAAGGCAGAGCTTACTATAATCGCCGTAGAGCTGCTGGTGAAAAACCTTCAGCTTATTTATCTGGTCGTGCTGTTAAGGTATGTAAAGGTTTAATGGAAGAAGGTGAATATGATGATTCATCTAAATTTGATTTAGTCAAACAAAACCCACTTGATATTAAAAAATTAGTTAATAAAGGTATTATATTCATAACTAAACCAGGAAACGGACAAGGTGGAGTAGAGGAACCCAATTGGGAAGGTGATGCTAGTGTTATTACATTATACAATATGGCTAATGCTGAACCTTGGATGGAAGAAGCAGTAAAAACACCATTACCTCAAGCTATACCTCATATACAAAATGATCAAGATAACTTGTTATATGATGGAAAATACAATCAAATACTTTGGGGTATTAAAAAAAAGGGATTAAAACCTGAAGATTTTTACTTAAATGTAAATGAATCACTACGTGATTGGTTTAAAAAAGAAGATTGGGTTCGTATTGATACAGCAGGTAATATAACTGGACCTTGTGGCACAATGAAAAAAGGTAATAAAACAACTCGTTGTTTACCTCGTGCTAAAGCAAATAGTTTAACTAAAGCTGAACGCGCTGCTACATCAAAGAAAAAAGCAGCATCAGACAAACAATTTGTACCTAATACTAAAAAAGCAAAAGTAAAACTTAATAAATAGACTATGATAAAGTTAGTAGATATATTAAAAGAAGAAATAGACGAATATGATGTCGTAAACGAAGAAGATGTGAAATCATTCGTTACATTTTTAAAAGAATATAAACAAGTATTGTCTGAAGGATGTGAATGCTTAACTGAAGTCGAATATCGCGGCCGTAAAGTACAGTTAGGTAAGATAATGCAAGGTGATATAAAGAAATTTAAGGTATATGTTAAAAATAATAAGGGTAAAGTTGTAAAAGTTAACTTTGGCTTTGGTGGTAAATCCGCTAAAGGTAAAAGAATGGTGATTAAAGCTAAAAACCCTAAAAGACGAGCAGCATACCGCGCAAGACACAATTGTGATAACCCAGGACCACGCTGGAAGGCGAATTATTGGTCATGTAAAAAATGGTAAATGAGACCCATAGATAAATTTATATTGCACGTAGTTCATAATTTGAGCCCTTTGTTTGAGTACGAACAAAAACAAATGGACATTCTTATTGATTATTATAAGCAAGAAGCAGATGATTTGAATATTCAAATTAATGATAACCAATTAAAAGCTTATATTAAACGTTTTGAACAATTAAAAGCAGGTATTATTTCTAAAGGTGGAACTGATTTACTTAAAAAAGTAGTTAAGCAAGTTCCAGTAACTACACCAGATGGTGAAACTGTTACTAGAACAAAAAATGATTATGAAGTTGTAGTTCCTTTATCTCAACTAATTAAATTAGTTACATCCTCTAAAGGTGTTGAAGAACCTGAAGAAGAAATGAACATCACTCCCGATGTTGTTTACAATGAAAATGGTTTAATTATATACAATGGTTCTAAAGAAGAAAACTGTTTAACTTTTGGTGCTGGTCAAAGCTGGTGTATTACTAGAGGTTCATTTGGTAACTACAGATATGATTCAAATAGAAAAAATCCAACATTTTATCTTGTAAAAGATACAAATTTACCAGACAGCGATCGTAAAAGTTTCTTTGTAGTTGTTGTAGGTAATGATAATACTTACAAAGCATCAGATAGATCAAATAATGATGTTGGTGGTAGAGCAACAGAGTGGGATAGATGGGAGGGGTGGAGTTTTGTTGAATCAAATTTTCCTTCTGTTAGAGGATTAAGAAATATATTTAAATATATTCCATTATCGTCTAGTGAAAAAATAAATCAATCATATAAAAATAAAGCAATAAATGTTAGAGAATGGATTAAACTACCATTCACAGTAAAGGAACAATATTTAGTTGTTAGAAAAGGTAGAGGTTTATTTAATGATATTACTGATGATGAATTCGTAGAAAAATATTTACCTAAATACCCACAAATAGCTAATACCGTTGCTACTAATGCGGGTATTATAAGTAGTGTAATATTAGCTAAAAATTTAGAGAAATTTTCAAATCAAGATGTTAAGTCAATCATAGCAAATATGAGAGATAAAATTGAGTTAAAATATCTAGCTACAGATGATATTCCATTTGAAGTTAAAAAATTATTAGTTAAATTTGATAAATGGGATATTCCCACAACAGAACGATTATATACTACTAAAGATAGTTCTACTATTGTTAAATTAAAGTTAGGTGATGATATAAGTGTTGGTTTATACCAAGCTGAAGATGACTATCCAAATGTTAAATTAAATAAACGTACATCAAAATATTTACTTGACTACCCAGAACTAGATAAAATCCCAGTACGAAATTTAATTAAATTAGTACAAGATGAAGTTATTGATAAAAGTGTAATAGATAGTGTTTTAGAAAAAGCAAAAACAGATAGTGATTCAGCTATTGTTGTAAAAGATAATATTATAATAGATTCTAATTCATTTGCTTCATATAAAATTGAAGGTGAAAAAATTACACAAGTGCCGTTTGATAATGAAGAAGTTCAAGCAGTATTTAGTGAACAAATAGAAAACGAAGGATTCCAACAAAATGCTCTTGCATTAATTAACGAAAGAGCATCTATTCCTGAAACTATAGATAAAGATGCCTTTATATCAATATTGAGAGCTACTCCATTAGAAAATAGAATTATTGAATATAACGGTAATCCTTGTGTAGTATTAACTACTCAAAGTCCTGAACATCCAATAGTAATTCAAAGTGATAGTCGTGGAGCTAATTCATTCCAAATTACAGCATGGTATGGTGATAATGGAAACTGGAGAAGAAGAGGTGGAAGTGGAGATTTTAGTAGTGATCCTGAAGTATATAAATCAATATTTAGTTATTTAAGACAAAAAGGTCAAACATATAATGATGGTGCTTTAATTCAAGGTTTAGAAAATGTTGGTAGACAATCTTATAGACCTCGAGGTGTAATTAAAGCTATTGTTGAAGCTGGTATTCCTATGGTTGAAAATAGCATGTATAAACCTGTAATATATGAGGACAAACCATATATTGTTAATACACAAAATCCAAGAAATAGTA
>JAIOYD010000129.1 GCA_021741285.1 Rickettsiaceae bacterium
TAAGACCTAATGTATTGCATCGGGCAGCTAGTTCATCTCTTCTTTCTGGGTGTCTAAGAACTATAATAGGAAAATAGTCGATTTTAGTTTGTTTGAACTTAGTAATCACTTGCAATGTGACATCTTCATCTTCTTTGTGCGTACTTGCAGCAACAAAGATTTTTTTATTACCAAATAGATTTTTAAAGGATAAAAATGTTTGCTGATCAACTTTTAATTCCTTATTGGCAAATTTCAAATTGCCGAAATTTATTGGATCACTACAGCCTAATTGTTGATATTTGTATAAATCTGTTTTGCTTTGTACTATCACTTTCTTAAAATTATCGATTATTAATTTAAAAAGCCATTGGTGACTTTTCCATCTTTTATAAGACTTATCAGATAGCCTTGCGTTAACAAGAATCATATTACATTTACTAGCTGACTGGGTAATTAAACAAGGCCACAGCTCAGATTCGATAAAAATTCCAAGATCTGGTTTCCAGTGATTAAGAAATTTTCTAACCACAAAAAAATTATCTATTGGAGTAAATTGATGCGAGGCGTTTGAGGGAAGAGATTTCTCTAGAATCTGCGCAGAGGATAAAGTTCCTGTAGTTACTAGGAAATTATATTTAGGATACAAAGCAGACAAAGCTCTAATCAGAGTGATTGCAACCATAGACTCGCCGACGCTAGCCGCATGTATCCATAATAATTTGCCCTCTAATCTGTGTTTACCTGCAAATCCAAGCCTTTGTTTAAATGAGATCCAGTTGTCTTTTGCTTTTATTATTCTTACAAAAAGCAACAATATATATAAGGGTAAAAGCAGTAGATTGATTGCATTATAAAATACTATGGTAAAATGTTTGTTCACAATAATGTCTCAGCCTTATAAGATAAATTTAATAGTTCATTTTCTAATAAACTATCATCATTCGCTACATTTCCAGACAATTTAATCGAAGTTCCAATTGTCACAATAATTTTTCCAAAAGGTTTAGGCAATATCATTTTATCCCAACTATTTAACATAAAATATTTTGTTGCCATACATGAAATAGGAATTAAAGGTTTGCTATATTTATAAGCTATTTTGGTAATAGTACTATTTATTTTATGTACAGGGCCTCTTGGTCCATCAGGGGTGATTACTATTTTATTACCTAATTCAAGGGAATTGATAATCGATCGAACTGCGCTGGTGGGATTTCTATTGGTAGATCCTTCTATAACTCCATAATTCATTGCTCTAATAACATCTGTGATTATTTTTCCATCAGTATGCAAAGAAGCAAGAGCAAAAACGTTATCGTATTTTTTAAAAATATGCATGCCAAATGCTAAACGGTTGTGCCACAAAGCAAGAAGTACGCCGTCTAGAGTGTTGAATTTTTTTTTAAGAGTGGGGTCTGTCCATATAAACTCCCATTTAGAAGTTAAATAGACAAATTTCAGGTAAATATAAATTGTCCAAACAATAAACCAATGAATAAATCTACTATGTTTTAGAAAATATTTGAGGTATTTTTTTAACATTAATTTCAAAAAGTCTAAGTTGTTTTGAGCTGAGAGATTGCGTGAGCCATTCTGTTGCAAGCTTCTGTCAAGACCTCAGCGGAGGTGGCATAAGATATTCTAAAATACCCTTCTAGCCCGAATGCTATACCCGGGACAACTGCAACATTAGCTGCTTCAAGTAGGTAAGTGGCAAGATCAGAACTTGAGTTAATTTTGTCTCCCTTAGGGGTAACTTTACCAAATAAACCTGAGCACTTAGGAAAAAGATAAAAAGCTCCCTCAGACTTATAACAGGCCAATCCCTCAATTTCCCACAGCATAGATAACACAAGATCTCGTTTTTTCTGGAAATTTTCGGTATTAGTTTTTATATAATGTTGTGGCCCTGAAATAGCTTCAAGGGCAGCTATCTGACTTATTGATGATGGATTTGATGTGCTTTGCGATTGGATAACATCCATAGCTTTAATTATGGCCTTATTACCAGCGCCATAACCTATTCTCCAACCAGTCATCGAGTATGTTTTAGATACCCCATTTACAATAAATATTCTCTCTTTTAAATCGGGGGCAATGGTAGCAAGGGTAGTAAATTTAAAGTCATCAAACGTGATATGCTCATAAATATCATCACTCATTACATGTAGATGTGGATATTTTCTAACTAACTCTGCAATTTTTGTTAGATCTTGCTTGGTGTAGGCGGCTCCGCTAGGATTACTCGGAGAGTTCAATATTAACCATTTGGATTTTTTTGTTATGGCTTTTTCGATCTCTTCCGTAGGTGCTTTAAATCCATTTCTCATATCAGAAGATACGAAAACAGGAGTTCCTCCAGCCAGTAGCACCATATCAGGATACGACACCCAATACGGGGCTGGGATAATTACCTCGTCACCTTCGTCAATGGTAGCCATAAATAAATTGTAAATTACCTGTTTGCCACCTGTGCTGACAATTACTTCGTCAATTTTATAATCTAATTCATTTTCGCGTTTAAATTTTTCGCAAACAGTTTTTCTGAGCTCTGGGGTTCCAGAAACCGCGGTGTATTTTGTGGCTCCGTTTTTTATACCTTCAATAGCTGCTAGTTTTATATTGTCTGGAGTGTCAAAATCTGGTTCTCCTGCAGCAAGTGATATAATATTTATACCTTGCAACGTCAGCTCTTTTGCCTTTGCAGCAATGGCTAAAGTTGGAGAGGGTTTTACAGTCTGGAGTCTTTTTGCTATTAGCGACATAATTTCGTGTCTTGTATAATCATAATATGTTTGAACTAGGATAGATTATATGAGAATATTCTTTCTAAATCAAATCAACATATTAAGATTTATGGGTAATAGTATATTTTCAAGGATAAAAAATACCACAAAATCTTTGGTGTCTATTATTTTTGAACTACCAACATTTATCAAAAATCAAATTCAGAAAGTAAAAAATGAATTTGTTACTTTAAGAGAAAAGCTTAGAAACGTTGCAGATAGCAATATGAAACTAGGTATTTATCACCTTAGAAGTGGTAATTATAGAGATGCTATTTTTAGATTTAAGTTGGTTGAGAAATATCTGGATCCCAATAATAAACTTGCTTACTATTGGTTGGGATGGGTATATTTTTTAAAACAGGACTATAAAAATTCAATAATTAATCTGCTCAAAGCAGGAAACGAAGATGATGTTAACTTATTGCAGTTTGTAAAATCAATTGATAATGTCCAATATGTACCAACCCCAATTCATGCGTTATATCGTGATATTAGAGCTAGTAACTTTATTGATAAGGTCCAAAGCGATACATATGATATCCCAAAGACCATTGTTCTTGAGTTAAATGAGGCTATAACTTCGTTACCTGAAGAATATAATATTTTAGAGCTTGGAAGCAATGTTGGGCTGTTGGGTTATGAAATTAGCAAAAGAATGCAAGAAGCGTTCTATTTAACGGCAACAGAAGTCTCTGCGGAAATGATCGCTCTTCAAACGACCTTTTATCCTGATCAAGAGGTGTATGATAAAGTACTGCAGATTTCAGTTGACGAATATCTTCTAAAAACCAAACAAAAATATGATGTAATTTGTAGTTTGGATGGGTTCGCATTTACCTCAGACTTCAAAACAATTTTTCAGAATGTATTTTCCGTGCTGAACGCCGGCGGTTATTTTGCTTTTGCAGTACGTAGTAGTCAAAATAATAATTTTTCTAAAAAGTTACTAGAGTTTAGTTACAATAATACACAATTGTTGAATGCTCTCAAAGAGTCTAGGTTTGAAGTTATATCTTCAAAAGAATTTAATCTGGAAATAAAAAACAATTACTCTATATTTGTCTGCAAGAAATAATTTTAAGAGGGGAATGTGGTAGTAAGGTTGGTCTCTAGAGCGCAGATAATTATTACTATTTGCTTGTTAAGTAATAACGCGCTTGCTTCTAAGGAAGAGGAAAAATACGATTACAACTATGCGAGTTTGAGTAATAGATGCCAAATATATGATCCATATGAATCTTTTAATAGAAAAGTTTTTACTTTCAATGCTATTTTAGATACATTTATATTAAGGCCCATTACAAAAGGTTATGGTAAGTTTACAAACGACTATACAAAAAATAGAGTTGATAGTTTTTTGAGCAATATTCGTGAGCCTCTATCTACAGTGAACTATGGGATACAAGGTAATGCGAATGGAGCTGGAAAAACTTTTTGGAGGTTCGTAATCAATTCTACGTTTGGAATAGGTGGGCTTTTTGACGTTGCTAGTAAATTTGATCTTAAAGCCGAACCGCAGACCTTTGGTAACACTTTGGCTAATTATGGTGTAGGCCAAGGGCCATACATTATATTGCCGTTTTATGGTGGGACGAGTGCTAGAGATTTAATGGATCCATTGGTACTTAATAACTACCTCAATCCAGCTAAGTATCCAATGCATAGGAGCTTTAAGAACGTATTGCTAGTCACTGGTCTCATTCATAATAGGGATAAGATCATGCCGTTTACTGACTATGTAAGTAAAAATTCCCCTGATGCATATATTGCTATCAGGGACGCCACACTCAGTGAGAGAGAGTCTAAAATGGTTTATCCAGAAGGGTTCAAGTGCCCTAAGGTTAACAAGTAAATAATATTTATGAAGAGAGCATACATTATGAAAATTATATCAGTGGTTTTATTGATAATAAGTTTTGCTAGCCAAACTGCTTACGGAGCATCTGAAGAAGATACTAAAAAACTAAGGGCGTATGTTGAGGCTCTTATACAAGAGGGCTCTGATCTAGTTAATGATAAAAGCTTATCTGAGAAAGATAAAAAAGTAAAATCTGGTGCTATGATAAAGGCCCATTTGCATTTAGATTGGATGGCGAAATATACACTGGGCCGTCATAGAAGAGCGATATCGGAAGCACAGCTTAAAGAGTTTGTTAAGGTCTATTCCTTGTTTGTTGTAAAGGCTTATGCTGATCTTACGACAAACTATAAGGGAGAGAAGGCGGTACTTACAAATATTAAACAGATAGATGACGATTTGTTTATTGTGAATAGTGAGCTTGTTAGACCAGGTTCGCAATCCTCTGTTAAAGTAGATTATTTAGTGCATAAAATTGAGGGTAACAAGAAAGATCCTTATTTAATCGGGGATATTATAACTGAAGGAATAAGTATATTGAATTCTCAACAATCAGAGTTTAATAGCGTTATTTCCTCGCATGGAATTGACTGGTTAACTGCAGATTTAAAGAAACG
>JAIOYD010000130.1 GCA_021741285.1 Rickettsiaceae bacterium
CTTAACTACACCTTATTACATGTTTAAGACTCTTCGACTGGGCAGTATATAAATAGTTTGTTCAAAAGTCAAACTCATTTTTTATACATATGTGGCATTGCTATTTTTTTATATTTAGCCTATTTAAAACCTCTTGATAAGCAGGTATTACCCTATCAGGGCTGTCGTGAGCAACTTCATAACATAGTTTTTCGTTAGACTCCATATCCCATAATTTACAAGTATCAGGCGATATTTCATCAACTAGCATTGACATAAAGTCATCGCCATTAAAAACTCGGCCAAACTCTAGCCTTATATCTACCATGCGAATCTGCGCAGTAGCAAAAAGTCCAGCGAGAAAATCGTGTATTCTTATAGCTTTATTCTTCATTTCTTTGAGCTCATACTTGCTCATCCATCCAAAGCTAATAATTTGAGACTCGTTAATGATAGGATAATTCAACTCCTTATTTTTGATCCTAAAGTCGATTATAGGAGATTCAAAAACAAAACCATCTTCCATACCAAAATCTGTTACATATCTACCGCATGCTAAGGTAGTTATATGTACTTGAATTGGATAGACATCTACAAATTGAACTAACTGCTGACGCATATTAGTTTTTTCGATCAAGTGATTATCTATGCCAATCATATCGAGTTTTTGCATGATATATGCAGAAATGGTATTATTTATCACTCCCTTTCCTGATATTTCAAGGGTCTCATCCTTGGACATTTTAAAAGTATCATCGAAAGACATGATAAGAGCATAATCTTCATCTGATTGATAAAGAGTTTTTGTTGAGCCTTTGTATATTTTTTCTTTCATCGTTAGAAATTAGAAAATAGAATGAAATATATATTTAATAGCGATCCAACTGGCTAGAATAGCGCTGATAGCCACAAGTAACCCAATTATTGTTATAAAAAATCCAACAATAATAACTATTCCATCTCGATTTAAAAGACCAAGAGCCATGATTGAAACGCCGAGAGCCGGAAGAGCATTAGTTAGTGGAATGGGCAGTGCGATAGAGAATCCTGCAATAATACTAATGAAGCCGATGAATTGTTCGCAATAAACGGATTTAGCAAATGACAATCTAGGCTTAACATATTTTTCAACAGATATAAGTCTAGGGACTACTTTGTCACTTATAGCCTTTAAGGTAGAATTCTTAAGCTCATAGTTGCTAATTTTCAGAGGCAGATTAACCTTTTTACTACCAATAAGCATTTGAATGGCCAATATGATAAGAGGAATTCCCATCACTGTAGTGAATCCAGGAGGATAAGGTAAGGGAATTGCAACAGGCAAAGAAAAAAATATCATTGCAAGCAATATACCGTTCTCATGAAAATCTTCCATTAATTCAGAAATTTTAGTCTTACCGCCTACCTGTTTTTGGCCAATTTTTTCTAACGTCTCTGAAACTAAGGTAGTATCTAGTAATTTAGGTTGTCTTTGTTTAAACATAATTTTGATAAAATTTTACATTATATCTAATCCCATTTCAAAGGATCTAAACAATAGCAAATCTTAATAATTGAGCGCCTAAAATTTTATTATAAGATACGCAAGTAGAGTTCTAAAATTAACTACTTAAATTTGAAATGGGAAATAATACCATATACAGTATATTATAATATATTCTAAAGATACAATTATTTATGGAAAACCGCTGTTCATAAGTTTAGTAACTAAATCAGGGGCGGGCGATCCAATAATTGATAAAGTGGGACGTGATGAGAATATTTTTTCAGCACTTTTTGTAAGGTCACTTATTTGAGTAGAGTTAATAATTCCCATTATCTCATTGGTAGAAAAATATTTACCGAAAAGCGAAAAATTTTTCCCAACTTCTTCTGACTTATATTCTGGTTTTTCTTCTGCCATATAAATATTTGACTCTATCTGGGACTTGGCTCGTACCAATTCTTCTGCTGAAATATGTGTACATATTTTATCAGTTTCGTTGTTTATATTGTTTAGTAAATTTTCAACATTATTATGATCAGTTGCGGCATAAACACTAAAAATTCCGCTATCGCTATAAGAATTCATAAAGCTGCCAATAGTGTAAGCTAAACCAAGTTCTTCTCGTATTTTTTGAAATAATCTCGAAGATAGACCGCCCCCAAAAATTATTGACAAGATTTGTGCATGATAAAATGTTTCAAGATTAGCGTAAGATACACCTTCAAAACCTAGTGCAATAGTAGTTTGCTCTAAGTCTTTCTGTATAATTTCTGTGCCTCCTTCGTAGTTGGAGCTTTGGGCGTCTTTATATGTAGACTCGGAGAAAAGTGAAAATAATTCTTCCACTAGATGAACGGCATTGATGTGGTTAATTTTGCCCGCAATTGAGATCACAATGTTATTAGCATGGTAGTGCTTACTCATGTATTTGGTAAACGTAGATTTGTCAAAGCTAGCTATATTTTCTATGCTGCCAAGAATTGATCGACCCATGGACTGATTTGGATATGCTAATGTGTAGAATTTTTCATACACTAAGTCATCTGGATTATCTTTAACCTCAGCTATTTCTTGAGAAATAACACTAAATTCTTTTGCGATTTCATCAGAGTTAAATACAGAATTTTGCAAAATATCAGCTAAAATACTCAGGGCTTGTTTGCCGTGTTGGCTTAAGACTTTTGCATAATAAACTGTGTTTTCTCGGCTAGTATAGGCATTAAAGTGACCCCCGATGGTATCAAATTCTATAGCTATGTCTGTAGCTGTTCGATTTTTTGTACCTTTAAATGCCATATGCTCGAGAAAATGAGAAACCCCAGATTCTTCCTCTGTTTCATCCCGACTACCTACTTTAACTATTACGTTGATTGTTATAGAGTTCACATGTTCCATAGAGTAGGTGACAACGTTAATACCATTTGATGTTTTGCTTTGAAAAAAACTCATTGTTTAATAATATCCTCTAATATGGTTGAAAGTTTTCTTGAGACTATGTTTATATCGTATTTTTCTTTAAGTTGTGAATATGCAGCGCTTGATAGTTTACGCGCCATTCTAGGGTAGATTATTATTTTTTCTAACTTATTATATAAGCTTTGGCTCGATTCGATATCGGCAAGTAGCCCATTCTCTCCATCTGTTATAATCTCAGCTGGCCCTCCAGAAAGCGTTGCAACAATTGGCTTAGAATGTTCCATAGCCTCTAATAAAATTATGCCAAATGGTTCTATCGTTGAAGGAAGGCAAAAAATATCAATTTGTCTAAAAAAGTCATCTTTATCATTCACCCAACCAGGAAAAATAACTAGATTATCTAGCTGAAGTTCTTTGACTTTTCTCTCAAGAATAGGCCTATCTTCACCGTCGCCTCCTATTAAAAGAACTATATTGTAACCAGCATTTTTTAACATAGAAAATGCTTCCACCAAATAGATAAAACCCTTTTTACTAACAAACCTACCCAAAGCTCCAATTACAACTGGGGAACTATAGTTGATTGGGTTATAACTATGCTCAATTCTTGTCATATTGGGTAAACTAAGCAACTTTCTCTCTTCAATACCATGTTTAATTAAATGTTCTTTAAGTTCATTAGTTAAGGTAATAACATAGTCGCATTTTTTCAAATGTTTATAGCTATAATTATGCGATACC
Organism: Rickettsiaceae bacterium; assembly: GCA_021741285.1. Classification (GTDB taxonomy): domain Bacteria; phylum Pseudomonadota; class Alphaproteobacteria; order Rickettsiales; family Rickettsiaceae; genus Megaera_A. Next base: position 3,623 of record JAIOYD010000130.1, read on the forward strand.
CCTACCAAAAGTGGTTTTGTCTGCACGAATTTTTTAGCGAAATTAACAGCTCTATTGCCATGACAAATAATGATTTGTGGTTTGTAGAATAGAATCAGAATCCTAAGAATTATTTTTGAAAAAACACACCATGTACCAATGTTTGGTAAAGTGTAATTACTTTTTTGTAATTTGTTAATTTTTGCTCCCATGCTTGAAATATTAATCACTTCATGATTATGCATTTTAAGGGCCACAGAGTAGTCGAGATAGGCTTGTTGTATTCCCCCCAAATCTCTTGACATCATGATATTGAATACACGCATTTTATTGTGTAGCTCCGTGCTATAAATTGATTGGTATTTCTTGGCGTTTTGTTTTCTCTTATCTGAAACTAGCGTTTTTATGGGCTAATAAAATCTTAATTAGCTTGGATATTGTAACAGTCTGTTCAATTCCAGTATCCAGTTCTTTAAGTTTACAGCTATTAGTACTTAATTCTTCAGTCCCAATAAATATAACATATTTCGCATTAGCAGAAACTGCTGTTTGGAGACGTTTTCCTATTTTTCCGTCAAGTTCTAAGATAGCTGCAATACTTTCTTTGCGTAGTTGGTTGATTAGCAAAACAGAATAATCCAAGCATTCATCGCCAATAGGAATGATGTAAATTAGGCGTTCTTCCTCTGGAGAAAAATTACACATCATAGCTAAACGCTCTATTCCTGCAGCAAAACCAATTGCTGGAATTTCATCTTCTCCCATAAGTGCTGCTAGCCCATCATATCTTCCGCCAGCAAGAACTGTACTTTGGGCTCCAAGTTTAGAAGTTGTAAATTCGAATGTTGTATGTGAATAATAATCTAGTCCACGTGCAAGCTTTGGGTTTACTACATATTTTATGCCTAGATTGTCTAAATGGAGTCTAAGCTGCTTAAAATAACCTGCTGCCTCGCTAGAATAAAAATCAGAAATGACAGGGGCTCCAAGAGAAATATGCCTATCGCCTACATCTTTTGAATCTAATATTCTGAGCGGATTTTGTTCTAAACGTTCTTTGCTATCAGTGGACAGACTACCTAAATAATTTTTGAAATAAGCAACTAAAGCTTTCTGATAAGATTTTCTTGTTGTAGAGCATCCAAGCGAGTTTAGTTCTAATACAAGATCGTTCAATATTCCAAGATTACTTAAGAAATGAGTAGCCAAAACTATTGTTTCTGCGTCAGAATAAGGCCCAATTCCTCCTATATATTCAAAATTTACTTGGTGAAATTGGCGTTGTCTGCCTTCTTGTGGCCTATCATAACGAAATAATGGACCGCTAGAGAATAATTTTAATGGTAGTTTATGCTTAAGTCCATTTGATATAACAGCTCGCATAACACTTGCGGTAAATTCTGGCCGTAGCGCCACCAATCTTCCCTTTTTATCAGCAAAACAATACATTTCTTTGCTAACTACATCAGACGTGTCTCCTAATGTTCTATCAAAGACGTTAGCAGATTCTAATATCGGGGTACTAAAACCCTCATAACCATATAATTTTGCAGTTTGCATGGCTATATTTTCTATATGTTTGGCAAGGCGCCATTCACGAGGAAGTAAGTCCT
>JAIOYD010000131.1 GCA_021741285.1 Rickettsiaceae bacterium
GTGCCCTGATGATCATTGGAGAGGGAGGATGTGCGTAACTCATCAAGAAGCAAAAAATAATCATGACTAATAAAGAATTCATTAAAGATACTATTGAGTATTACTGTACAGATTCTACTCGTATTGCAGAAATGGGGCCTATGTACAAGTGTGGCACCCATTATTGCGCTATTGGAAGATGGATTAAGCCAGATAAGTACTGTAACGCGATGGAGGACTATCCTAATGTAGAATCATTATTACAAGCTTATCCTGATTGCCTGATGGACGAAGTGAAAGATGTGGCCATTGAAGTACTCTCAGAAATGCAACAGATGCATGATTATGTATTAGATCCTTATCGTTTGCCAGAGCACAATCTATTGGAGGTTCAGGAATTCCTTAAGCATCGTGGAATTGAAGTTTAAAGGAAATCGGATATAATAAATATGCTTGTAAAATTACCTCAGAGGAAAATAGATTATAGCTCTTTAACAATAGAACTTGAAGCAAAATATATTTTGTATATTGACGATACATCTATAGAGTACTGTCAGAAGACTATTACTGAAACATTATTATAAATCTAATGAATGTAGATATTCATTTATTGCCATGCCCATCATGCGGATTCGCTCATCCAAAGCTAATGAAGAAGTCTCGACATAAAAAAGACTTAAATACGAAGACTTGGAAAGATGCCTCTGAATTTAGTGTTAAATGCCCTATGTGCCTTATGCAAGCTGGTCCAATAGAAATGGATTCAGTTTGGCCAGTTAAATGTTGGAATACTCGTAAGTAATAATATGGATACTCATGAACAAATAAAAAAAAATATTAGTAAAGCAGTAATGGCTCAGTATGGTGCGCTTTCACCCGAAGCTGATGCATTACATGCCCTGTATTTAAATGAAAAGAATTTAAAACATGCATTGGATCTATTAGATACATACTATCAAATGATAGCCAAACAGTATATTAATAAATAAATATATAAAAAAATAGTATGGAAGAAATTACTAAAGAAGCTATCGAAGCGGCATTGGCATTGGTAGACTTTGACGAATTTGGAGATCGCACTAATAATAATCAGGCGTGGAGGGATGTATATTATAGGATCTTTCGTAATTATTGCAAAGATGGGGAAGACGTAGATAGGGCTGCGGCTCGTATCCTTGCTCAAGCCTATCGCTCACGTTAAAAATATATACTATCGAATAATAGAAAAACAGTATATTAAGTAGATAATATGAACGTAACACGGGAAAAACAAGTACAAGCTGCTATTTACTATAGCAAAAATACTTATAATTTAGAAGATCTTAAACCTTTATTTCGTAGAGGTACAGACAGGCTCCAAGATATCCCTGATAGGGCTTGCTCTGTCCTCGCCGCCGAAGTTGAGCGGTTGCGAACCGAAATTGCAAAATTACAGTATATAGATACAATAAAAAATAGTATATAATATGACCGCCGCACCTGTTTATAAAACGAAAACTCCGAGAACAGATTCAATCTGGAATGCAAATAGTGACACGGAGGGTACTCCTACAAATATCATGAAAATTTATGATGAAATGAGAATGATGGAGTTTGAGATCGCTTATCTTAAAGCTTTGCTCAAAGACCTAAAATTGCCCGATCAATAACACTCAAAATAAGAGAAAGAATAATAATTATGGAAAAACCACACTTTGTACCACCACGTACTAAAGCTATTTATGAAGAATACATAGCGACAAAGGGAATATTCGGATATGACCCATTTAAGATGTGGAATTTTATGGAATCACTAGAAATTGAGAATATTGAGCTCCGTAATCGCATCGAGGAGCTAGAGTGCGTGCTGAGTGAAACCATCCTTAATAATATGAGGAAATATGATTGACAGCCTTTAAAGTATATAAATATAATGAAATGGAAACCTTTTACAACCATCCCTAAAAATAGAGAAATTTTAATAATATGGGGAAATACGGTTGACGGCCCCGAAGGATATGATATTGTTAAATATGTCAAAACAGATGAAAATGGAGATGACATATGGGAAAGTACAAATGGGAGTACTTATCCATCTCAAGAAGATCTAATTTTGGCATGGATGGATCTACCTCAATTCCCTTATTTCCCTAAGGTATATAAATACAAAACAGATGAAAACTAAACTTGTAGAGTGTGATTATATATTTTTTCTAGAAACGAATACAGTATTTGATCTTAGAAATCCATTTGATTTTTCTGATGGTTTAAAAAAGATAATTGAATTGCCTATCTGTACATGGACTAGAGTAGATGTCGCAATAGGTAGTGAAGTAAAAAAACGTGGAGCATCAAATATCCCAACAGAATTAGAGGGTAGATTTTATGAAGTAGATAAAAGCTTTCCTAAAAAATTTAAATTCCCAGTTCTTATTGGATCTTTATAGAATACAATAATACAATGAAAAGTAATTGTAGGGTAGAACTTAAAAAGTGGATCAAAGATATGACTATACGTATTCGTCAGATTAAAAAGGACAAAGCTAATGCGTATAGAGAAGGGCGATTAGAGGACGCTAAACAGCTAGAGGACGACCATTTACAGCTTAGGCAACATGTATGCCGCCATCACTGGTACGAAGCCGAAAAGAGAAACAATTTAAAAGAATTAACGTAAGGTTTTCCCCTATATAATAACCAATAGATAATAATAAAAATAAGATAGGTAATAATAAAGAATCGGTATATAATAATAAAGATTTTTGTAGGTTGGAATGGGTAATTTGGTATTTCGCGGCTTGCACGCCAATTAAAATATTCCCCCATATAAACAAAATCATAATAGATATATAATAAAGATTCACTATATAGAGAATAAGTAATATAGTAGATAATAATAATGTAGTAGATAATAATAAAAATTTTTGGGCTTAGAATGGGTGATTTGGTTGTATTTGGATAGATTATGGTGTCATCCACGTAAAAAAAATAAAAATAACTATCTTAAATCAGAAAATATGCCCCATTTTATCCCCTATATGTCACTATCCTTTATTGTTGGTATACTTAATACTCTTTTCTTGATACTTGAATCTATCAGGAAGGATATTGATTAGTGTTTTTGTATTTACCCCTATATAATAATATATATAATAGGGCGCGCACTATATTATACCCTGCATAGCGTTTTATGTATATATAGGTATATATAGGACAAATGAGCGGAAGGAATAGGAAAGCGAAAAAAAGATTTGACAAGTACGTGTAAGTGTGTAAACTAATTTTGTCAGTGATTTGTTGTTTGCGTGTTCATAGTAGATAAACAATGTGTTGTTGTTTGTTGGGGGTGGCCCGCTCCTTTAAGCCAGAAATGGCAGGGCAATTTTCTTTTTAGATTTAGTTGCAAGAGTTATTTTTACTTAATAAGCGATAATGATATTTTTTCTGATGGTTATTATGATATTAATTTGGTGTAAACAAAACTAGCACCATAATATTTAATATGTATGTTTAATCAAATAATTTTAAAAATGCCGTCAGCTAATACTACCTGTAGTTTATATGCTATAGATAGATATACTTCTGATTTCTTTGATAGAAGCGACGATGTTTGTTTTAAGTTTGAAAATTTGTTGCATAAAGATTTATATTTAAAGGATATTAACGGTGAAGTAATTTTTGAGTTGACCCCTGAGGAGGCCTTAATAAGTGCATTCGATGCAGGGGCTTTTCTTGCTGATCCATCAGAAGTGGATAGCTTTTTTGATAAAATCCTTTGACATAATAAAGAATAGTCCTAGCTTCGTCTTATTAAATGCGTAATAAGACATTATTGATATTGTTCTGTATTTAATATGTATAGTCTCCCTCCCATTCACAATAAAACAAAATAATAATAACCATGAAAAAACTAACCACATTACTACTAGTAGCTCTCGTCTCAGCCACTCAAGGCTTGGCGGGAACTTCCTCCCTAGTTCCAACTGTTGTTGTTCCTCAAGTAGAGACATTTGATTTCTCTGCGAAGTTCTACGGAACTTCTGTTGTCAGCGAACTCGATGATGTTGATACAGCTTGGGGCGGCGGTGTTGCAGTTGAAGTTCCTGTATATGAGAACTTCAGTTTGGAATTGAATTCTGCGATTGTTGAGCTTGACGGCGAAACAGAATACAAGCTCGGCGCTAATGCTGTTGCGTATTTGCCACTCGCAGAGAAGCTCGATGCTTATGGCCTAGTCGGCGGCGGCTATGGTTTTGAGAGCGAAGAATGGTATGTTGGGATTGGTGGCGGTCTTCGCTACAGTCTCACCTCTACCGTAAGCGCTTTCGGAGATGCCGTATACAACTTCGGTGAGGAGGTCGATGATGTGACCTTCCGTCTTGGAGTCTCGGTTGGCTTCTAAAGTAAAGGTTTAATAAAAATTAATTAATTTTTTCCTCGCTCTCTTAATAGGGGCGAGGTTTTTTTTGTTCTTTTTCAAAATATTTTTTATAAAAATGTTGACGGGGCTTTCGAGCTGTGGTAGAGTAGTAGGACTATGTGCGACCTTGCAACTACCAGACTCAAACTGACCGGCCCTTATAGTGAGCTCGTTGGCTTCACTGTAAAAGGCTATTCAAAAGAAAACGATTTTGATTTCCGACAACTTCTGCCTATCCCGCAGGAGCTTGTAGAAACCGAACACCAAGAATTATCAGAAGAGAAGAAAAATGAATTCATTCAGAAATATGGATTTTACAATTCTTTTGATTGGCGTTGCGAGAACTGGGATACCAAGTGGAACAGTGAGGTGTTGACTTCATGGAATTACGAATCAGAATTACCTGAAGATGGACAGATTGAAAAGTCTGGCTCTCATCAAATTTCTATTCTATTTAATACTGCTTGGTGTCCACCTATTAGCCTAATCCGTACTTTAAGTAAAGATTATCCGAATGTGACCTTTGAGATGTACTCGTATTACGAGCGCACCCTTTCCACCAGCTATGTTCATATCAAAGATGGAGTGGAAGATCCAATGCAGTATCCAGACGAAGATTCAGATGAGGAGAAGAATATCCTTGACATCATCACTCCTAATCAGGGAGACCAAGAATAGTATGAGTGCAGAATTCGCTGTTATTCTTTTCCTTGTATTCTTTATCGCTGGCTTTACAGGTAATTAAATATATATGTTTACATTAAAACAATCAGCAATAGTTTTCCTTCTGATTTCTCAATCATG
>JAIOYD010000132.1 GCA_021741285.1 Rickettsiaceae bacterium
AGCAGCCTAGTTTTACAGAAGTAGGCAACTGCAAAAAACCGTCTCGCTTATCCAAAATCTGAATAATACCAAAAAACCAGCTTATTCTCATCACGATCTTTTACCAAAATAACAAAATGTTGACTCTAAACTAAAAACTTAAACAAACCTAAATTGGAATTTATCAAAAAAAACAGCGTTTCCGTTCAGGCACTATATAATAAATATACTGGCTCCTGAGACTTAAGTCTTATCGAAAGAAATATACAAAATACTTTCTAGACCAACTTTTAGAAAGCTAAGGATCACTAGAACTAGTAGCTTTAGCTAATTTTATTAGATTTTTTAATGGCTAATCTAACATTCTTCTTATAACTCTTGATATCTTGCAAGCATTTTATCTTAGTCTTTTAACTATATTAATTATTAGTATAGTTATTACTATACTAATAATACTATGTGTTTTATTAAATTTATATAATTAATATAGTATTATTTATATAAATAGTTTATACTACAAATATAATATATATTATATAAACTATTTATATTGTTTCTTATGAATTTATTAAATACTAAGATTATTACAATAGCTAATCAAAAAGGTGGGTGCGGCAAAACCACCATCACTATGCAATTAGCTGGAGCATTAGGCAAAGACGCTTTTAAAGTACTTATAGTCGATGCTGATCCACAAGGAACTGCTACACGGTGGGCAGCAAATGCTGATGACTCATCTCCTTTTCCTTCGCATTTAGCGGGGTTAAGTGCGGCAGGAGCTAAAGTTCATAGAGAAATCAAGAAATATATAGGACTTTACGACTATATATTAATAGATTGCCCCCCCGCAGTAGATAGCGCAACACCTCAATCCTCATTAATGATATCAGACTTAGTTTTAATCCCTATAATACCAAGTCCAGCTGATCTTTGGGCAGCAGTAGGTATTCAGGAATTAATCGAAAGAATTCAGCAGATTAATGAAGGGTTAAAATCACGTATAGTTCCAAATATGTGTCAAACTAACGTGAATTTAACAAAAGAGGTACTAGAAGTTTTAAACGGTTTTGGGATTGAGGTTACCAAAACACATTTATATCTAAGAACCGCTTATAGACAATCAGCGGTTCTAGGCAAAACAGTCTATGACATTAAAGGAGCGGATAAAGCTATTCAAGAAATAACGGCTTTAAAAAATGAAATAATTAAAATGTTAGCTATATAAATAGTATAAATAATATTAACTATACAAATAGTTTGTAAATATGAAAAAAGATATGCTTAATTCTCTTAAACATACTCTAGAGCAAGAACGTAAAGCATCAAAAAACAAAACAGAAAAATCTATTGAAGATCGTTTTTTGGCAGCAGATAACTTGTTTAATGATTCTTCTGAATCTCAAAAATCTACTACATTAGAAACAAAAATTAATGTTATTCGAGACACCTTTACTTTGCCAGAAAGCGATTACAATTTAATAAATATTTGTAAAACTAAATTATTAGAAAATAAAATTAGTGCTACAAAGTCAGAAATAATAAGAGCTGGACTTATTCTTCTAAATAAATTAACTGATGAGGAATTAGTAAACTGTTATAAGTTAGTAAATAAAATCAAGATCGGTAGGCCTAAGAATATTTAACTAATTATTACTATACAAACAGTTAATACTATATTAATTATAATCAATCATCTTCGTTATTATACAAAACAAAAATATGCAGAATAATATTGTTATCAAAAATTTTCAACTAAGAGCAGCTCGATCTGTATTAGGAATAGGAGTAAGAGAAATAGGCCATTGCTTAGGGTTAAGCGGGGCGACAATATCTATATGGGAACACAAAGGAAACCTTGAAAATTTAAAAACATCCACTGATAACATTTTGCTATTAACTGAATTTTTTAAATCACATAATATTACATTTCCTGACGAGCATAGTGTTGCTTTTCGTGAAGAGGTAAAAAAATCCAATAATGAGGAAGGTGTTTTGACTAGATTTCAACTTAGAGCTTCTCGTATAGCTCTTAATATGACTCAAGTTGATTTAGCTAATTTTATAGGAGTAACCAGACAAGTCATTTCTAGAGCAGAACACTTAAGAAACAATGAATATATACGCCCTCTGGAAAAAGAATCCTCCCTTAAAATTAGGAATTGGTTTGAAAATAACAAAATATCATATAAAGATTGTTATACAATATCATTATCAGATAAAAAATAAATACGAAAATTATTGACTAAAGATCGAGCATCAGTTAATCTCATTATATTCTAACTTATTTAAATAAAAAAAGGCGCTAAGAACACAAGGAACTTAACACCTCATAAAACAAAAGTTTTTAGTGTAAAATAAGATATCTTTGGACGGATACTTCTTATACATACAAACTACTCTATTTTATAGAAGAAGTCAAGTAATCTTTGATTTTTAGCTCCGTTATGGAGCAAAAAATGCAAAACTTATCACTATTTGAGAGTAATTCTCAACCATTTACCGTAAATAATCACTTATCTTTTAAATTTAACAATCATACTAACCCTAAGCTTACTAGGATTTTATCTCTTACAGAGATGAAATCATACACTCCAATCACTGGCTGCGTTCTTGAACATATCATTACGACTACCAATCTTACAAATTGTGAGAAACTCTTTTACCTACTTGGTGACAGTCTGTCTCTCGTCAATAAAAACAAAGGTAAATCTAGATCTTGCGCTCTACCGAGCGAGGACTGGGCTGAGCGTCTTGGATGTTCTAGGTCTTTAGTCTTTACAATGCAGAGAAGCTTAGTAAAGAAAGGTTATTTTATTATAAATAAAGATTTTGATGAAATAGGTAGAAACAAAAGAAATCTTATCACTCCGACTCTTCCTGCGTCCGTATTTAATCATTTAAACGAAAAGTTTCCAGATAGAGTAGGGGATCATAACCCTTATAATTACTTCGTTGAGTGCAAAAGGTCTTATTTAGATAGAACCAAGTTATTTATTAAATTGAATTATGATATCCTCAAACTAATTAGTTCTAATGAATATACAAATCCTAGGCAAAAAATTCTGTGGTTAGGTTTTTATACTAGATGTTATAAAACCTTTATGCTTCAAAACAGAGAAGGTGGTGAGGGTAGTAAATATAGTTACAACGGTGATTCTAGTTTTTCTTTTATTTCTTCTTACCGAGAGCTTGCCGATATGTATTCTTGTAATACCAAGCATCTATCTAAATCTATTAGAGCTTTAGAAAAGCTTGGTTTTATAAAGGCACAAAATATTTACATTAGAAAGAGGTGTAGCGACAATTCTGACAATAGGCTTCAAGAAAGGCAAAATCGGTCTTTATGGAAAATTACTCTTTCGCTACCTGAAAGCTGTATTTTAGAGTTAGAAAAAGTAAAAAATCGTTCTAACTTAAAACTAAAGAATATAAAAGACGGGTTAGCTGCAATTGAAAATACTCTTGATCCAAAATTAATTGAGGATTGTTTAATACTAGGTGGAATCAAATTCAATTTGAATCTAGAGCAATCTACACTGTTAAAATCATTAATTGAGAGTGGTATTAATGATAATGGCCTAGAGGGCACTAATATTACTAGTAACGGTATTTTAGACATTATTCCTCCTCTGCCTCATGCTCCCTGCGCTGAATTACATACACAATCATATATTGATTCTGTAATGGAAGAATTGGACGCAAGCGATGCTCAAAATATAGTAGGAGTAGAGAGTAAATCAGAAGAATCTAGCGAATTAGAATATATTGATTTTTCTTCTGACAATTCTAAAACTTTATTAACTTCTTCCTCTATAGAATCATCTCATACAGAAGTTTTTGCTAATGTGGATAAAAAAAGCGATGGAATCAAATCTGACCCTCATGTCGACAAATCCAGACTACTATTAAATAAAGACCTTATATCAAAAATAAAAGATATTAAAAGTAACTTAGGACTTACGCCCAAGGTTCTTTTTAATGAATTTTTAAAGATGTTTACTAAGCGTGATTGTAAAAAAGATGTAGATGGCAAGCAAAAGGGAGAGATTAGGGGTAGAGAATTTAATATCTACTCAGAGCTGATTCGAGAAAAACTTAAAATACTACCGAAAGACAAAGCCGATAAAGCTAGAAAATTTGCCTACTCCCTTGTATCTAAAGGTTTAGCTAACGGATACGCTGCAAGTCTTAATAAACACGAACTGGCAAAACAGATAATTCATCATGCAGCGACCTGGAAACCTACTAAGCTTGGTTCTATCTCTAGGGAAAAAGAGATAGATACCGCCTTATCGGTCGCTTGGAAGAAAATAGTAGGGGGAACCTGGCAAGTTCCGTTAGAGCTAGCTAAAGCTGAAATCTTGCAGTACGAGTTTAATGCTTACAGACGGAAATATCAAGAATCGGGAGTGTTGTCTTACGAGGCTAAGGCATTGGAATCCGATGTTAATGGTTTGTTGGGTGGATGGTGTGATTTGGTTGGTAAGATTACCGAAAGCACTAAGGCTGGGGATAGAAATAATAAACCGATTGATGTTATGAAGGATGAATTTCGTAGAGAGAGTTGTCTTGGTACTGGGCTATATACTAATGAAACACGGGGACTAGAATTTGGTGAGCCTGATATTTTAACTACATCCGATATTATTAATATTCATCCTCTAAACAAGAAAATGCTAATTAGCAATGATTATCAATTAGGGAAAGGGGGAGAGGAGTGTGGTAATTATGAACTAGGGCAGGGAGTAGATCGTAGAGTTTCTCAACAAAACTCTTCTCTATGTTATGGTATTAGTGAAGCTGGTAATAACGTTAATTACCAGTTTGATTATGACGATCTAGAAATACAGCAGCGTAATATCCGTTCTTTTGACTTGTCACATATTCCTGAGGAGCAAAAATATCTCAAAGTAATACCTAGTGATAATGACGATAGTATGAAATTAGAGACTATCAATAGCAAAGAATATTTTGTAAAGTTAAAGGAACTTGAAATGAATGATCAAGGAGAGTTTGTTATGACGCTGAAGCCTAGTACAAATAGATGAAAGATAGCCCCATCTAAGGGATTGATGGCAAGTTGGTTACGACAGATGGCGCAAAGACCATCTGTACCTTTGCGGAAATCAATATGAGTTGAAGCCATGTAAATAGTGGAAGAAGGTGTTACTTGGAGCATAAAAAT